>JACCUF010000036.1 GCA_013811975.1 Geodermatophilaceae bacterium
GTTGTCGTTCTTGAGGTTGCCGAACCAGCCCTCGACACCTTCACCGCCGACATCGAAAGGCGCGAGCAGTGGGCGCTGCGACGCGTCGCCGGCCCCGACCGCGACGGCAAGGAGCGCTACGAGTGCCCCGCCCGCGCCGGGAAACTCCGCTGCCCCCTCCAACCCGGCTCCCTCGCGCTGCCGCTGGCCACCCCCACCGTGCTCACCCCGCCCGACCACGACACCGCCCCGACCTGCTGCACCCAGCGCACCATCACCGTCCCCGGCGACGTCGACGCCAAAGCACGCCAACGCCACTACTGGGGCAGCCCCAACTGGATCAAGGCATTCAACCGGCGGTCGCGTGTCGAGGGCTGGTTCGGCAACCTCAAGAACGACAACGCCGAAGCGCTCGGGCGCGGGGCTTTCCGCGTCATGGGCATCTGCAAGACATCGATCATGGTCGCCGTCTTCGCCGCCGCAACCAACCTCAGACTCATGCGAGCCTGGGCCAGGCGCACCCTCGGAAACGACGACCTCATACCCCTGCTCACCACCAGCGCGCAGCCGCCGATGACGGCCGAACCGGTCACAGGCAACCGGGACACCTGCCCGCCGCACCGGCAATAGAAGCCGACACCACTCAAACGACATCCACCGGCTGACGGCTGGCCCAGGCGCGCCCTCACAGCCCGCTCGAGCGGCCAAGCGCCGTCGCCCGACGCGACACAGCGATCCCTGACGCCTGTGACGGCCACACTCCGACGGCCCACCAGGCGTAGAACACGCAGAAACGCGCCCAACCGGGCTGAAGCTCGCCAGGCACGAATTTCGTGAGCATGCACGGCCGAAAACCGTGAACACCCCGCAGGCAGTGGGGTGTTCACGTATTTGTGGAACCGCAGGTGGACTGCGGTTTGAGGGCGACGATTCTGTGTCGTGCACACCGTTCCTCGTAGTTTTGCACACTTCCACAGGTGGCCGCGGTTGGCCGCGGTTGGCCGCCTCCACGCAGTTAGATGCGCTGGTGGTGGCATCATCAGCGCCAGTGCCTTCCGCGTGCTGGCATGCCGCGGCCGGATCGGCCGCGCACCGAAGATAGCCCACCAGAGGGTGTGGGCCACTGGAGGGACTCCGCAGTCGGGGAAGATGTACCTGCGAGGGGTAGCCCGCCGGCTTGAGACATCCCGAGGGGGAGGTTGTCGAGTTGGTGCCACTTGTCGAGGTCCTGCCCGACGAGACGCGTGGTTACTTCGAAGAGCGCGTCGGCGATGTCGGCGGTCCTGATCGGGCCGAAAGAAGGGGGGTCCACTTTGCCGTCGTGTTCTTGGAGGTGCAGCAGTTCGAGCCGGGCGAGGTCGTGCCTCGGGGCGTGCACGAGCCCGAGCTGCGCAGCGCTCTTGAACATGCTGGCCACCCGGTAGTTGTGGGGAGCGGTGGCGGTCTCCTCGAAGATCTGTGGCCGCCTGGGGAGGCTCTGGGTGTCGCACCAGGCTCGGAGCATCTCGATGCTCAGCGCGCTCTGATACTGGTCGAAGGTGACCACGACCGGGGCGAAGGCAGCGATCAGTCTCTGGATCAGCTGGAAGCCTTTGACCTGGTCGATCCGTCCGTCGGCGAAGTCTGCGGGCTTAAGGACATGGATGGCATCGACGATCACGTGTGGCAGGTCCCGGTCATCACGAGCGCCGGCGTGGGCGACGACGATCGCGAAGTTGGCCCGGTTCTCCGCGGGGTCAACGTGGACCACGTACTCGGTCCCCAAACGTCCATGTTGTTGCATGGCAAGGACCGTCCCGTTGTGAGGGGCGAACACCGCATCGACGACGTCGGCGTCCAGAAACGAGTTCATGGAGGTTCGCCACTGGGCGCGACGCTCCACGGCGAACACCGACCGGTTGGCGACCTCGGCCCTGCGCATCGCGTCGCCGTAGACGAGGGCGGGCTTGTCGATCCGGGCGAAGTTCGGCCCGTCGGGCAACATCGACAACCCGCCAGGCAGGTTGGTGAGCTCCCAGTCTTCGTACAGCGCCCACGACGGCAGTTGCACAGTGAGCATGGTCGGGTCCTTGGGAGTGTCGTCGTCGTTGAGAGCGAGGGCCGCGCGGTAACTGGCGTAGAACTTGCCCAGCTGACTCGCCGGGCTCGAGGCTTGCACGATGAGGCCGTCAACCCCGAACTGGTCGAGGGCCGGTACCGCTGCCTCATACAGCTCGTCGGCGGACCGGGCGGTGTCCACACCAAGGTGCGCGAGCTCATCGAACAAGGTCATGAATGCCGCCGGTCCGCGGCCCGCCAAACCGGTCGTCGGGCGGGCATCGATGACCAGGCTCGCCGATGAGGCCAGCTCCCTGGCCGGACGCTTCCCTTCGCGGAGATCACGCGGAGTACACAGGTGCAGCGCGCGCTTGGTGGTCGCGGCAACGTAGGGCTCAAAGCATGGTGCGCTGCTGACCAGTCGAGACAGGTCACGAAACAGGTTGTCACTGGCCTGGCTGTGTTCACCGGCGAACACCATGCCGGTCAGCCACTACGTCTGCTCGAGACCGTAGTGGCCCTGAGGGTTTCCGTGTGCCAGGTAATGCCAGACGACGTAGGCGGCAGCCAGCGCGGTCAGGTAGCCCTTTGACCCGCGGCGTCCGATCACGAGCACGATCTCACGGAACCAACGGCGGCCTTCAGCCAGGCAGGCTTCCATCCGGACCAGCACGTCCGGCGGCATGCCCTCAGCACCCTCGTAACGGCGGTCACCAGGCTCACCCACCGCGGTGAACCCGCCACCCCACCCGGCGATCACCTCGTGGTCGTAAGACGTCAGCGCGTCTAGGTCCAAGGACATGACCTTCAGCAACAGGGCCTGCTTCGGGTACAGATTCGGCCGATTCAAGTACTGCGGGCTAGTTACGAACGTCACGATGTCGGGCAGCTCGATCGGCGGGACGCCCGCGATCCGACCAAGGGCTGCTGTCTGCGCCCTGGCTAACCGGTCGATGCGGGAACGCTTACTCATCGCCGGCACCACCGTTCACTGAGCCACCGTCGACTGCCTCCTCGACCTGGCGAAGCCGCTCCTCCAGATCGAACTGA
>JACCUF010000054.1 GCA_013811975.1 Geodermatophilaceae bacterium
CCTACGCCGAGCCATCGGCCACCGAGACGCTGTTGCGACCGTGGCACGTCGTGGGCCTGGCAGTGCGGCCCGAGCACCGGATGGTCGGTCACACCGCGTTTCTGGTCATCGCGCGACGGCTGGCTGCCGGGACCGTGCTGCCGACCCGACAGCGCCGAGCGACTGGCGCCAATCGAGCCCGCACGGAAGAGCAACGCCAGGCAGCTCAGGCCGCCACCACGGAGTAGAAGCCGAAACCTGGCGGTTTACGTCAAACCCGCCGGACGGCGACCCTCAGCGGGTGACCTTAGGTAGGACGTCGCGACCGAAGGTCTCGATCCATTCCTTCTGATTGCGCCCGACGTTGTGCAGATAGACCCGGTCAAAGCCGAGGTCGACGAACTTCTGGATGTAGGCGCGGTGCTTATCGGGGTCTGCGGAGATGACCATCCGACCCTCGAAGTCCTCCGGCCGGACCAGCTTGGCCATCTGTTCGAAGTCCAGCGGTGATCTGATGTCGGCTTTTCCGAACTTCATCCCGCCGTTGGGCCACTCGTTCATCGCGTTGGTCAGAGCCTGCTCGTCGGTGTCGGCCCAGCTCATGTGCAGCTGAAGAACTTTCAGCATCGCGTCGGGATCCTTGCCGACCTCCCTCGCCCCTTCGGCGAATTTGGCGAACAGCCCCTCGACCTTGTCCAGCGGGGCGCCGACGGTAATGATCCCGTCGGCGAATTTCCCGGTCTTCTTGGCGTTGATCGGCCCCGCGGTGGCCACCAGGATCGGCGGCGCCTTCTCGGGCATGGTCCACAACCGGGTGGTCTCGAGCTTGAAGAACTCTCCGTCGTGCTTGACGTCCTTGCCCGCGGCGGAGGCGGTGAACAGCTTGGTGATCACCTCGATGGCCTCGAACATCCGCCGGGAACGTTCGCCGGCCTCGGGCCAGTAGCCGGCGATGATGTGCTCGTTGAGTGCCTCACCCGAGCCGACGCCCAACCAGGACCGGCCCGGATACATCGACTCCAGCGTGGCCGCGGCCTGGGCGATCAGAGCCGGATGGAATCGGAAGGAGGGACACGTCACTCCCGGTCCGAAGTCGCCGGTCGTGCGTTCAGCCACCGCTGCCAGCACTGACCACACGAAGGAGGCCTGGCCCTGTTGGGGTACCCACGGTTGGAAGTGGTCGGCGGCCATGCAGCCGGAGAATCCGTGTTCCTCAGCCAGCGCGGTCAGGTCAACCGCCTCCCCGGGCGGGAATTGCTCCAGCATCGCCGCGTACCCGAATGTCAACCCCGCCGACATGAGACCCAGACACCTCCATCGAAGCCGATTCCCCGCGCGCGTCACATCGTTGCAACCCAAAGCGTGTATACCCTGACTCCTCGGCAAGCGATTCCAAAGCGTCGAGGGAAACCTGGGCGGAGGTGACAGCCATGACGAACAGCGACGCAACACCGGCCTCGCGCGGCCGCCGCGAACGCGACGTCGCCAGCCTGGTCAGTCAGGTCTCCTTCCTCGAAGAAGAGGTCACCGCACTGCGGCGCAGGGTCACCGAGGGACCTCGGCAGACCCGAGCGCTCGAGGAGCGCCTGTCCGAAGCCGAGGGCCGCGCCAGTTTCCTGTCCGAGCGCAACGACCGCCTCGCCGAGACCCTTCGCGAGGCCCGTGAGCAGTTGCTCACCCTGCGGGAGGAGATCGACCGGCTGGCCCAGCCGCCGAGTGGGTACGGGATCTTCCTGAGCCGGCACGACGAGACGACCGTCAACATCTTCACCGGTGGCCGAAAGCTGCGCGTGTCGGTATCTCCCAACGTCGAGGTGGATGCACTTCTGCACGGGCAGGAGGTGATGCTCAACGAGGCGATGAACATCGTTGCGGCCACCGGTTTCGAGCGGGCCGGCGATGTCGTGATGCTCAAGGAGATCCTTGCCCCGGTCGAGGGCATCCCGGCCCGCGCGCTGGTGATCGGACATACCGACGAGGAACGCGTCGTCTATCTGGCCGAGACCTTGCGCGAGGCTCCGCTGCGGATCGGTGACTCCCTGCTGCTGGAGTCACGGTCGGGGTATGCCTACGAGCGGATCCCCAAGAGCGAGGTCGAGGAACTGATCCTCGAGGAGGTCCCCGACATCGACTACGGGGACATCGGGGGACTGGGCCGTCAGATCGAACAGATCCGCGATGCCGTCGAGCTGCCCTTCCTGCACTCGGAACTGTTCCGCGAGTACGAACTGCGCCCGCCCAAGGGCATCCTGTTGTATGGCCCACCCGGCTGTGGCAAGACGCTGATCGCCAAGGCTGTGGCGAACTCACTGGCCAAGCAGATCGCCGCCGAGCGGGGCGAGGGCGAGGGTCGGTCATTCTTCCTGAACATCAAGGGACCGGAGCTGCTGAACAAGTACGTCGGCGAGACCGAGCGGCACATCCGGCTGGTCTTCCAACGGGCCCGGGAAAAGGCGAGCGAGGGCACACCGGTCATCGTCTTCTTCGACGAGATGGATTCGATCTTCCGTACCCGCGGCTCCGGGGTCTCCTCGGACGTGGAGAACACGATCGTCCCGCAGCTGCTGTCGGAGATCGACGGGGTGGAGGGCCTGGAGAACGTCATCGTCATCGGTGCGTCCAACCGGGAGGACATGATCGACCCGGCCATCCTGCGCCCCGGCCGGCTCGACGTGAAGATCAAGATCGAGCGTCCCGATGCCGAGGCGGCCAGGGACATCTTCACCAAGTACTTGACGACCACGGTGCCGATCCACGACGACGACCTCGGGGAGCACGGGGGCAACCCGGATGCCACGGTGGCCGCGATGATCCAGGGAGCCGTCGAGCGGATGTACTCCGAACTCGAGGAGAACCGCTTCCTCGAGGTCACCTACGCCAACGGTGACAAGGAGGTTCTGTACTTCAAGGACTTCAACTCCGGCGCCATGATCCAGAACATCGTCGACCGGGCCAAGAAGATGGCGATCAAGGACCACCTCGAGTCCGGTGCGCGAGGCGTACGGATCGGGCATCTGATGGCGGCCTGCGTGGACGAGTTCAAGGAGAACGAGGACCTGCCCAACACCACCAACCCGGATGACTGGGCGCGGATCTCGGGGAAGAAGGGCGAGCGGATCGTCTACATCCGCACGCTGATCTCGGGCAAGGGCACTGAATCCGGGCGGGCGATCGACACGGCGACCAACACCGGGCAGTACCTGTAGCCGTCGTGGCTTCTGGGAACCGCGGGGGATGGCGCGTGGTCCTATTCGATGTGACCGGCCACTGCATGACCCGACTGCGGTTGCCGGCCGTGCTGGCCATTCTCGCCGCGCTGACGACAGCGTGCATGTCCATGGTGACTGGGCAGGCCGGGCCGGCAACAGAGGGCGGCGACGAGAATCGCGAGGTCTTCGAGCAGGTGGACCTGCCAGAACTGGGTAGCTGCCTTGATACCGTACGCGGGGGTGCGGGACCTCTGGGATCACCTGCCACGCTGCCGTGTTCGGAACCGCACGGGGGTGAGATCGCCAAGGTCGTAGAGGTGCCGGCCGCCCTTGACGGGAGCTATCCGACCGACGACGACCTGAGCTCGGATGCCTGGTCAGACGTGTTGTACGGCGACGACGGTTGTGGTGAATTCCGCTTGGTCAACAGCTATCTCGGCGCGCGGGACCAGGACAACCTGTTGGCAGGCTGGTCGGCCTACCTTCCGAAGCGGGGCGCGTGGGAGGCCGGCGCCCGGTGGGTAGCCTGCGTGGTGGAGTACGAGATCGACCTGCAGGCTGCCAACGCACCAGGACGACTGGCTCAAGCCATGCGGAGTCCGGACCGGGACGCCTACCGAGAGTGCTGGTTCGGACCGGAACTCGTCTACGACGTGGTGCCATGCAGTCAGCCGCACGAAGCTGAACCGACCGGTGATTACGTCGCCGCCGAGGAGGGGACGCCGTACCCGTCCGATCCGCTTTCCCGGCAGCCGTTGGTGGATGAATGCAGCAACGAGGTGATCGACTACCTAGAAGGGAACATCCCGAACGGTTACACCGCTTGGGCATACCTGCCCACGGAGGTGGATTGGGTGGACTACCCCGAGGTC
>JACCUF010000069.1 GCA_013811975.1 Geodermatophilaceae bacterium
AGCTTGGGTTGGAAGTCGGTGGGAGTCCTCGAGCTGCCCGCGCTGCCCAGCATCGGCGAGGAGCGGTGGGTGCCGTGGGTCCGGGACGCCGACGTGCTGCTGGTGGACGGTGGCGACGCGACGTACCTGTGCCACTGGATGCGGGAGTCCGGGCTGGCGGAGCTCCTGCCGTCGCTGCCAGAGACGGTCTGGGTAGGGGTGAGCGCCGGGAGCATGGTGATGACGCCACGGATTGGTGATGACTTCGTCGAGTGGCCGTCCGCGCCGGACGACCGCACGCTCGGGGTCGTTGACTTCTCGATCTTCCCGCACCTGGGCCACGAGATGATGCCGGAGAACACCCTGGTCGAGGCTGAGAGGTGGGCCGCCGAGATCGGGGGTACGTCGTACGCCATCGACGACCAAACGGCCATCAAGGTGGTCGACGGCGCCGTTGAGGTCATCTCTGAGGGGCATTGGAAGCAGCTCAACTCGTAGCGGCAGCGCACGGGCCGGGAGTGGCGGAGCGACCGCACGTGCTCTGGTGCGATCCGCCCAACCATGCCGCCATGAGCGCTCAGCGCCCGCAAGCGGATCCCCCGACGGTGATCGCCTTCTGGCGGAGGTCGGTCTTCGCCCAGGGTGTCCGCAACCCCTTCCCCTCGCGCGACGATCGGCGTCCTCTCCGCCTGGCGCCGCCTCGCGCGGGACTTCGTGCTGGATCATGTAGAGATGCTCGACGACGTGGATATGCAGGTGCGCTTCAACTGCGGATGCCTGCTACCAGCGGGGTAGTACTGCGGTAGCATTGCGGTATGAAACTCAGTGTCAGTTTGCCGAACGAGGATGTGGCCATCCTCGACGAATTCGCCCGTGCCTCCAACCTCCCGTCGAGGTCGGCGGCGTTGCACCACGCTGTGCGCATGCTACGCCTGCCCGAGCTGGAGCAGGACTATGAAACCGCGTGGCTGGAGTGGGAATCATCCGGCGACCAGGCGGCGTGGAGTGTGACTGCGGCCGACGGGGTCGCCGATGCTGCGCGGTGAGATCCGGCTCGTCGATCTGGACCCTGTGCGCGGAAGCGAGGCCAACAAGCGACGTCCGGCTGTGATCGTCAGCAACGAGCGCGCGAACTCGATCGCGGCGCGGCTCGGCCGCGGGGTAGTCACCGTCGTACCGGTCACCAGCAACACCGACCGGATCTTTCCGTTCCAGGCGTTGCTGCCGGCAGCCGCGACCGGCTTGCGGCAGGACTCCAAGGCCCAGGCCGAGCAAGTCCGCTCGATCGCAGTCGAGCGGCTGGGCGCGGTTCTCGGGCGGGCCCCAGCGGACGTCATGGCGCAGCTCGACGACGCACTGCGCCTCCACCTGCAGCTGTAGCGACACCGCCGTCACCAGAGCGGGATCCCCGTCGCTCGCCGCACTGCCTCTATTGCGGTACCGCTGGTGAAGCGTCTTGCTTTTGGCGTCGGCCCTGCCCGATGCCCGAGCCGGCCGCCTCCCGCGCACGACCGGGCCAATCTCCTGGAGGTGCGCCATGAGCGCCCTGCTTGTGGGGTACGCCCGATGCTCCACCGATCAACAAGATCCCACCGCTCAACGCGACGCCCTGCTCGGCCTGGGCGTCGAGGCGGACCGGATCTACGTCGACCACGGTCTGACCGGCACCAACCGTGAGCGTCCCGGGCGGCGCTCGCCGCCCGCCGAGCCGGTGACACGCTGGTGGTGACCAAGCTGGATCGTCTGGCTAGGTCCCTGCCCGACGGCCGAGCGACCGCCGACGAGCTCACAACACGACAGCTCAGTCTGAGCCTGGGAGGGTCCGTCTACGACCCGACCGACGCCGTCGGCCGGCTGCTGTTCAACGTCCTCGCCATGGTCGCTGAGTTCGACTCCGACCTGATCCGGCTCCGCACCCGCGCAGGCATGAAGGTCGCCAAAGCCAAAGGCCGGTTACGCGGCAAGCAGCCCAAGCTCAACCGCCGCCAGGAAGCCCACCTGGTCTCCCTGGTGCACAGCGGCGAGTACAGCACCGCCGAAGTCGCCGAACTCTTCGGAGTCGGCCGTTCCACCGTCTATCGCGCCATCGAACGTCAACGCGTCGAAGCGAGAGCCGGCCTCGCGGAGGCGCCATCCAGATGACACCAGCACACGGCGCCGGCAGTCCCGTAACCCACACCCCAGCGGGACGCCGGCGCCTCGTGACACCTGCATGGGTTGAGCGCCCTCTGGGGGTTCCGCTTGCGGCACTGCTCAGCTGAGGTCCATCCGCATGATCGGTCGGCTTGGGTAGGTGCGGCCGATCTCACGGAATCCTGCCGC
>JACCUF010000074.1 GCA_013811975.1 Geodermatophilaceae bacterium
CGGCCTTCTCCCCGTACAACTGCTCGAGACGAGTCCAATCGGCAGCCGGGAGGGACTTCGTTTGGTCGGCGCTGACCATGGCGCTGAGGCTAGCGCCTCCAGCGCGCCGACGGCGGCCCCGGTTGACGGCCCTACTCCGAATCGACTGAACCGTCTGCAGCGTAGAACCGCCCCAATCAACTGCAGACGGTTCAGTCAAGTCAGCGATCGCGCTCGGAGCATGCCTCGCGTCTCCTCGATCTGGGCGACCACACCTGCTGGGTTCTCGTACACCTGGCGCCAGGTGAAACGGAGCACTGTCCAGCCGGCGGCGGTCAGGACGTTCTGTCGCTCGCGATCGCGCTCGAATGCCTCGCGATCGCCGTGATAGGCGAATCCGTCGATCTCGACGATGAGTTTCACGTCGTCGAAGACGAGATCTGGACGAAGGGTCCGACCAAGGATCACCAGCTCGGCGTTTGCCCGCCAGTCCGAGATCCCAGCGCCGAGTAGTGCACGATGTGTCAGCCGCTCGGCCTCGGAGTGCGGATTCGTCACGGACTCGCGTACGGCGACTCGCGCTGCCGTCCAGCCCCGCCGATGTGTCCCACGATCGAGGGCTCCCTGAAGCGGAATCGGTCGCAACCAGTTGCCCCGCGCCATTCGATGCAACAGGTCGTTGCAGCCGCCTGCGGCGAGATCCACAGCGCTCCGGTACGCACCGGTGATCCGGATTCCGTCATAGCTGGTGATGTCTCGCCGATCAAGATGTGCGCGGACAACGCAAACCCGTGGTTGGGCCGACATTCGTCGGCTCGGCGGCACGATGATTCCGATCGGAGCGGCCCGGGGCAGTTCTTCCAGGTATTGCGCCCATACGGCAGCGGCGACGCCTGTGATGACGGCATTGTCGCCAGCCCACATCCACGCTGCGCGGATCAGCCGCCTGCTGCGTACCCGCGGTTCCAGGTCCGGCGCGGCGTGCTCCGTGAGATATACCGAGGGCAGGACGCGACGCCAACGCCCTTGCCTGAGGTGTCCATCAACCGCTGTGCGGTTCAGACCCGCCGCGAGCGCCTGATCCCGGCGAACCAGCTGATCCTGTCGACGAAGGAGTTCGGTCAGGGGCACCCGCCTGGCCAGCTCGATCATCGATTGCATCGCTTCATGGGATCCGGTCCTGATCCGCGCCGGAGAGCCGGAACGGCCAATGTGGATATCGCGCTAGACGTGTGGACGTGCGTTGACTGAACCGTGTGCAGCTGTCAGGGACCGCGATCAGCTGCAGTAGGTTCAGTCAAACGGCGAGATGTGAGGATGTACGCCGATGACATCCTCGACTGACGCATCGCTTTCGGTTACCTCGACCGAGCAGCTGCGCACCCGCGCCTGGCGCGCCCTGGACCGATGCGGAGTTGCTCTGCCGGCAGCTTCCACGGCGACCATCCAGGCCCGTACGCCGATCACCGGAGAGGACCTGTTCGCCTACCCGCAGGCCTCGGCTGACGATGTGACGGCTGCCATCGCCGCGGCTCGTACGGCATTCGTGGTGTGGCGTATGGTGCCGGCGCCCGTACGCGGTGCAATGGTCAAGCGTTTCGGCGCGTTGTTGGCCGAGCACAAGGCCGACATCGCTGAGTTGATCAGCATCGAGGTCGGCAAGATCTCCTCCGAGGCGCTCGGCGAGGTCCGGGAGATGGTCGACATCTGCGACTTCGCGGTCGGCCTGTCCCGGCAACTGGACGGCCGGACGATGCCGTCGGAGCGCCCCGGACACCGGCTCATGGAGACCTGGCATCCGCTGGGTGTCGTCGGCGTCATCTCCGCGTTCAACTTCCCCGCGGCGGTGTGGTCCTGGAACACCGCCCTCGCTCTCGTGTGTGGGGACACCGTGGTCTGGAAGCCCTCCCCACTCGCCGCCCTGACGGCCGCCGCCTGCTCGGCCCTGCTGGACCGGGCGGCGGCCGAGTGCGATGCCCCGGAGAACCTGAACGTCCTGGTGGTCGCCGACTCCGAGGCGGGTGCGGCCCTGGTCGACAGCCCGGACGTCGCCCTGCTCAGCGCGACCGGTTCCGAACGGATGGGCGGTGCGGTGCGGCCCCGCGTCGCGGCGCGATTCGGCCGGGCGCTGCTCGAACTCGGCGGAAACAACGCCGCCGTCGTCGCGGCATCGGCGGATCTCGACATCGCCGTGCGAGGCATCGTGTTTGCCGCTGCGGGTACGGCCGGGCAACGGTGTACGACGATGCGTCGGGTGATCGTGCACGAGTCGGTAGTGGACGAGCTGACCACCCGGATCGCCCATGCGTACGCGGGCCTGAGCGTGGGTGACCCGTTGGTGGACGGGACGTTGGTCGGGCCGCTGATCGACCAGCGCTCGTACGACCGGATGGCTGCGGCGCTGGAGCAGGCGGTGGCCGATGGCGGTGAGATCCTGAGCGGCGGTAGGCGTCGTGAGGTGGACGGGTATCCCGCCGCGACCTACGCCGAGCCGGCGCTGGTCATGATGCCGGCCCAGACCGACATCGTCCGTACCGAGACCTT
>JACCUF010000103.1 GCA_013811975.1 Geodermatophilaceae bacterium
TGCTTCGTCGGCTGCCTCGTCGGCTGGACCGCATCGCGGGCGCGGCCGAACAGGGCAGGCTCGGGATCAACGTGCGCCTGTTCGCCGACGAACGCGACCGCCGCGTCGTCACCGGCCTGCTCCAGCAAGTCCTGCTCACTGTCCTCGGTGCGACCGCGGGACTGATGGCCGTGCTCCTGCTCGGGACGGCGGGCGGACCGCAGGTGGCCAACACGGTCAGCCTGTACGAACTGTTCGGCTACAACCTGCTGGTCATCAGCGTGATCCTCGTCCTTCGGGTGCTGGTTCTGGTGTTCCGGCGCCCTGACTGACCCATCGTTGGCTGCGGCCACGACGAGTCCGGTTTGCGCCACTACTTCGCGGCCTCGCGGTGGGCCCGTTCACGTACGGAGAGCGCGCACTGGAGTTCTCGCGCGTACAGGATGCCGAAGGTGAAACCGTTCTCCCCCCGGGTCGTGCCGGCCTTGGCCCCGAGCCTGCGCAGTACTTCCGCGCTGACCAGACTGTCCTGGTGCTCGCCGAGCAGATCCTGCAGTTGTTCATAGCGTTCGGCCAGCTTCTGCGCCTTCTTCTTCCCCGCGACCGGCTCGATGAGCTCGGCTGCGTACCGGGCGCGTTTGGCCGCCTTCCGGGCGCTGTGCAACAGCTCGACATTCCCGGAAGCGGTGGCCCGCTGCAGCCGGCGCGAGACCTTGCGATCAGCCCGACCGGCCAGTTTCGGTAGCAGGGAGACCGGCTTGTCCGCCTCGTCGGTCAACGGCGGATCCGCGACCCAGCAGGCAAGCGTGTCGAGCAGGTCGATATATCGCTGCCCGAGCAACGCGGACTGCAGCCGCTTCCAGTGCTCGGTCTGTTCCTTGCCGAGTTCGGTGTCGATGCGGGCGCGGACCGGACCGAGCACCATCTCCTCCGGCAGCTCGTCGATCAACCGCTCCAGTCGGGCGCGCAGAACCTGGCGATCGCGGATCTGTCCGAGAAGACCGGCGTACCAACGCAATTCGCCTTCCAGGGCAGTGGCCCGATCCTCCTCGAATAGTCGGTCGAAGGTTCGCAGGGTGCTGCGCAGCCGTCGGGCCGCGACCCGCGTCGTGTGGATCACCTCTGCCTGGTCGCGACGCAGGGCCAGGTCTCCAGCCACCAGGACCCGCTGCTGTTCTTTCAGGTAGGCCATGACCGGTCCCGCCGCGCCCCGAACTGCTCCGTCAGTCGGCTGGTCACCCGCTGCGGCACCGAGAACGCGCGCCAGCTTGGACCCGGACGTTGCCGGACGTGCACCGGCCTCGCACAACAGGGTGCCGAGCGCAGCCAGCAGCTGCTCGTCCCCGTGTCCGAGTTCGATCTCGACCTCACGCCAACTGATCGCGGTGGCCACCTCGCCGCCGACCGAGGCGTGGACGTTGTCGTCGTCGATCTCG
This sequence comes from Geodermatophilaceae bacterium, assembly GCA_013811975.1. Lineage (GTDB taxonomy): Bacteria > Actinomycetota > Actinomycetes > Mycobacteriales > Geodermatophilaceae > JACCQS01. The sequence continues at coordinate 1,416 of JACCUF010000103.1, forward strand.
GCCAGCAGAGTCCGATCGACGTCGAGCAGTCGATGCACGCTGCGTTCGGTGGTCACGACGGCCACCTGCGCCAGCGGCTGCCCACGAGTGACTCCGAACAGCAACCGCTCGAGCTCGTCCGGAACGGGGCTGCCCCGACTGGCCTGTGCGGCGAGCTCGGAGTTGTCCTCGTCGGAAAGACGGATCTCCTCGCGGGCTGGCTTGTGCGGGACCTTCAGCTGCCATCCCACATCCGTGGTGCCGGTACGCCGCCGCAGAGTGATGTCGGCTCGGAGCAGGTCGAGAGCGGCGGTGTCGAAGTAGTGGCTGCGCAGCTTCTCGCTGCGGGCCGTCACCTGCGCGCCAGGCGCAAGCAGCGCTGTCACATCCGGAACGATGAAGTCTGCCTCGACATCGAACTTGTCCTCACGTTCGATATGGGAGCCAGTCATGCAGGCAGTTTCGCAGGCTGAATCAGAAGACCTGGATAGGGTCGGCGCCTGGCAATGGTGGGAGTGGAATGTCGACGGTCGACTGGTTCCTCAGCGCATCCCAGCGGGGGAACAAGGCGTCGAAATTGCCGCTGTGGTCTGACGGCAATCTGGTGGTGCCTCGGGTGCACGGTGCGGGCTACTTCGACCGGCTCGTCACCGCGGTGCAGGCCCTGGATGCCGGCGACCACCTGTTCTTCACCGACTGGCGGGGCGACCCCGACGAGCGGCTGCGGGCCGACGGGCCGACTGTCGGCGAACTGTTCAGCTCCGCGGCCCGCCGTGGCGTGATCGTCAAGGGACTGATCTGGCGCTCGCATTCGGACAAGATGGGCTACAGCGAGGAGGAAGGCCGCCACCTCGGGGACGAGGTGGAGTACGCCGGAGGCGAGGTCCTGCTCGACCAACGGGTCCGCCGGGCCGGCTCCCACCATCAGAAGTTGGTCGTCCTGCGCCATCCTCGGCAACCGCAGCGAGACGTCGCCTTCGCCGGCGGGATCGACCTGTGCCACGGCCGTCGCGACGACGCTGAACACGACGGCGATCCGCAGCCCCCGCCGATGTCGAAGAAGTACGGCCCCCGCCCGCCCTGGCACGACGTACAACTCGAACTGCACGGGCCGGTCATCGGCGCGCTGGACACCACTTTTCGCGAGCGGTGGTTCGATCCCACTTCGTTGGACTCCCACGACCCGGTCGCTTGGGTACGTGACAAGTTGAGCAGGGCCGATCTGAGTGCCGACCCGCTCCCCGACCAGCCACCCGACCCGCCGGCCTGTGGCCCGCATGCCGTACAGGTCCGGCGTACCTATCCCGCCATCCGCCCCCGTTACGACTTCGCGCCGCTGGGTGAGCGATCGGTTGCTCGTGGGTACATTAAGGCGGTACGGCGGGCACGGCGGCTGATCTACCTGGAAGACCAGTACATGTGGTCGACCCAGGTGGCCAAGCTCTTCGCCGATACCTTGCGCCGCAATCGCGACCTGCACCTGGTCGTCGTCGTACCCCGCTATCCCGACGTGGACGGACGTCTCGCGCTGCCGCCGAACCAGGTCGGGCGCGCCGAGGCGATCGCGCTGTGCCAGCAGGCCGGCCGCGGCCGGGTACACGTGTACGACGTGGAGAACCACGCCAGCACCCCGGTCTACGTGCACGCCAAGGTCTGCATCGTGGACGACATCTGGGCCAGCGTCGGCAGCGACAACTTCAATCGACGCTCCTGGACACATGACAGCGAACTGTCTTGCAGCGTCCTGGATTCCACTCTGGATGAACGCCTTCCGAAGGATCCGACGGGCGAGGGCGATCGGGCCCGGACCTTTGCCCGGGACCTCCGGCTGACTCTCTGGCGCGAGCACCTAGACCGAGCCTTGGATGGCAGCCAGGACGATGACCTGCTGGATCCTGAGTCAGCAGTCGCGGCCATTTCCGCCTCAGCCGAGGCCATGGAGAAATGGCATCGACGAGGCAGGGCCGGGACGCGCCCGCCCGGCCGGTTGCGCCCGCATCAGCCGGAGAAGCTGGGCCTGCGTACCCGGTTGTGGGCCGTCCCCATCTACCGGATGGTCTATGACCCCGACGGCCGTTCCTGGCGGGACAAACTGCGCCGCCGCTGGTGAGGTCGGTTAGGCGATCAACGCTTGGCAGGAGGCGGGCGCGCGGCCGCAACAGCCGCGGTGAAATCGGCACAGCGGCGAAGCTCGGCCGACATCGGGTCGACGATCAGCTGGCTCGCGATGCCGTCCACCGCCGTACGCAGGGCCCGTTCGGCGATCGCTCCTTGGCGCCGCCCACCCACCCGCGCCGCGCGTCGCCCGACACCAGCGGTGAGCAGGCCGAGCAGCACCCCGCCGAGCAGCATCAGGGTCGGCAACGGCAGGCCGATCACCAGGGGCGAATCGACCTCGATCCGCAACCAACCCAGCACTGCGAGCAGCACCAGCCAGAGACCGCCGATCACGGCAGTGCCGAACAATGCCCACTGAAGCCAGCTGGCCATCTTCCACCAGCGCGGTCGTTCGCGCACCGGCAACTCGACCTCCCCGACGGCACGGTCCAGGGCATCGGGGAGGTCCTTGTCGCTGGCCCGCCCGGCCGTCGCGACCGCCGACTTCCAGGCACCGGTCAGACCCTCGGTGGCCCGGTTGATCTCGGCGCGTACGGCGGAGTCGACCCGTGCCCGCTGGGCCGGTGTCGGCGCGGGCAAGGACGTACGAGCCGTGACCATCGCCTCGAGGTCGGAGCCGGTACCCGAGCTCCTACCGGGGTCCCTTGGCGCAGACGACGACGTTGAGGGAACGGCGCCCTTCCGGTCTTTGCCGACCCGGTCGCCCAGATGCAGGCGCCGCAGCGGATCCGGTCGTAGCCGGGACAGCCATCGGGTGAGCGGGAAGCCGACGTGCTCCTTGGCCCGCATCTCGTGCGAACTTGCGACGGCGGCAGCGACGGCGGGCACTCCGGCAGCGGCGGCGAGTGCGTCGACGAGACCGGCGGAGGGTCTCTCGGCGACGGTCACCGGATGGTCGAAACCGTGTACGGCCAGTTGCCCGGCGGCCCTGTCGACGTCGGCGGTCAGTCGCGCCGAGGCCGCCCGCGTCTTGCGCACCCGGTCCCGGAGGACGGCCACCAACCGGTCAGTGCCCAGGCCGGTCATGGCCGAGGTGGCGAGAATGGCCGGCTTGGCGAACCCGTCCTCGGCCAACAGCCGGCGCAGATCGGTCAGGCACGCCTCGCGCTGTACGTCAGACAGTTCATCGACGTGGTTGAGCGCGAACAGCATCACCGAACCGTGCTTGGCCAGTGGTGCCAGATAACGGCGGTGCAGAACTGCGTCGGCGTACTTCTGCGGATCGACCACCCAGACCATCAGGTCGACCATGGCCACCAGCCGGTCGACCTCCAGCCGGTGCGCCCGCGCCGTCGAGTCATGGTCGGGAAGGTCGAGCAGGACCAGGCCGGCCAGCGCATCGGTCGTCCCGTGCTTGGACAGGACATGGCGCCGCTCGATCCCCAGCCAGTCCAGCAGGCTGCCGGCCCCGTCGGCTCCCGGCCCCCAGATGCAGGCTTGCGGGACTGCGGTGGTGGGGCGGCGTACCCCGACCTGAGCCAATTGCTCACCGGTGAGCCGATTGAACAGCGACGACTTCCCGGATCCGGTCGATCCGGCCAGCGCGACCACCGTGTGCTCCGTGCTGTGCTCGAGACGTTGACCGGCCCGTTCAAGGACGGCGTGTGCCGAGGCCAGCGTTGGGTCCGGGATCCGTCCCTGCCCCAGCTCGACCGCATGCGCCAGGGAAGCCAGCCGGGACTGCAGTTCGGCGCCGGCTCCGGGTCCCGGTGCGCGGCGGGCGGTGATGGTCTCGACCAGGCTTTTCATCGCCGGCCCTTTGCCGTGGCGCTCATCGCAGACCCGCGGCCGCGTGGGTGGCCGCTGACAGCCGGTCAGGTACGTCGGGGTCGACGCCGAGCGCGTCGAGCAGCCCCAGATAGCGGCGCAGCTCCGAGCCGAGCAGTGTCTCGACCCGGGCATCGAGATCTTTCCGGGCTCGAGCAGCCAGTGACCGTACGGCCGCGTCCCCGAAGATGGCCTCGAGCAGCTTCTGCCCCACGATCGCGGTGCCCCCGGCCACCCCGAATTCGGCACCGGTGACCCCGGCTGTCGAGGCGAAGACCACGATCATCAGTGTCACGCCGACCCCGTTGACGCCGTACGCGAGGACCCGGGCGACCGATCGCTTGTCCGAGCCCTCCTCGCGAACCAGCTGCATGACATAGCCCTGCCAGTCCCGGATGGCGCGCGAGGCGGAATCCCGGAAATCCGGTGAGACGAGCTCCAGGCCGGCCCCATCCTTGTCGAGCAGGTCAGTACCGGCAGGGGTCTGCCGCCACGCCGCGCTGGTCTGCTCGGCGGCCGATTCAGCGGCCGCGCGCAGCATCGCTTCCAGGCCGGTCTCGACAGCTTCGGACAGTTCGCGCTCCGGGGCCGGCCGTCCCCGAAGGGTCGCTGCGAGCCGGTCCCGCAGCCAGCCGATCCGGCGTTCCAAACTGCGCAGCAGCTCCCCGGTGCCGACGAACTCCTGCCAACGCGCCAGCACCTCACCGCGCAGCAGCGACCCGTCGGCGGTGCCTTCGGTGACCTGGGCACCGGCGGCCCGGTAGATGCGGTCGACGTCGGCACGCAGCCGCCCGATCGCCTCGAGCTGCTCGGCGTGCGCGCTGACCAGAAAAGGCGTTCGGCCGATCAGATGGGCGATCGCGCCTTCCAGGGTTTGCCGTACGACAGCGGCCCGGGCGGCGCTGTCGGCGGCTAGGTTGCCGAGCCAGATCCGCAGCGGCATGACCGTGGTCAATGGGATCAAGCCGTCGTCGTCGAGGGGCACTTCGGGTACGACGAACAGCGGGGCCTGGCCGAGACCCTGCTCGGTGAGCATCTCTCGAAGGTGGGCGCTGATCTCGTCCACCGCCTGGGGGGCAACGCGATCCAGCACCATCGCGACGGCGACGGTACGTTCGACCGCCATCCGCAGGAACCCCCACGGCACCGCGTCGGCGTACCGCGCCGCAGATGTGACGAACAACCACAGGTCCGCGGCGGCCAGCAGCTGGTCGGCCATCTCCCGGTTTTCGGTGACCACCGAGTCGACGTCCGGGGCATCCAGCAGCGCCAGGCCGACTGGAACTGTCTCGTCGGTCACCAACCGAAGGCTGACCCCGGCCGGGCCGTCACCGGTCGTGCGGGCCAGACCGGGCAGGACCCGGTTGCCGGCGAACCAGGCCCGGTCCTCGGGGTGCAGGACGAGGACCGGTGACCGGGTCGTCGGGCGCAGCACCCCCGGTTGGCTGACCCGGCGCCCGACCAACGAGTTCACCAAGGTCGACTTGCCGGCCCCCGTCGACCCACCGACGACGACGAGCAGTGGAGCATCGAGGCGGTTGAGACGCGGCAGGATGTAGTCCTTGAGCTGGTCGGCCAGCGACTGCTGGGTACGCCGGGCTTCATGGGCGGCCGGGAGGTCAAGCGGGAAGGCGCAACTGGAGACCGCGGCGCGCAGTTCGTCGAGCGCAGCCAGGAGAGGGCTGCTCGCGGGCGTGGTCATGCCAGTGATTGTCCTATGTCACAGGTGGGCGGCGATGGCCGCCGGGCCGACCGAGAGGGTGAGGTCGCGATCCAATAGCTTCGCGAGTCGGGCGACCTCCGCGGTCAACAGCCTGCGCAGGCCGGCACTTGCCCGTCCGAACACCTCGACCCTGACCTGTTCGGTAGCGCCACCGCGCCCTTGATTGCGGTAGGTCCAGACGCCGGAAACCAGGCCGTCGATCAGCAGGACCGGCAACGGTCCGCAGAGAAACCGCCTGGCACTGCCCCGGGCGAACCCGCGTCCGTGTGGCGCTGCGCGAACTGCCGCGGCCGGTGGGGCAAGCTCGTCGCGCGGATGGGAGCCGACCGCGAAACAGTCGAAGTAGCCAAGCAATCGGATGCAGTCGGTGACCGGCTCCCACGACTCAGGGCTGGTTGCCTGTAGCGCCCAGGACCGGTATCCCTCCACATCCACGGGGACCAGTTCGTCGGCGAGGGCCGAGTACACCTGCCTCGCCTGACCGGCCGGCATCGCGAACCACTGTGCGAACTCCTGATGTGTGGCCGGCGCGTAGGCGTCGAGGTAGCGCCGGGCCACCTCGACGAGTACGGCGGGTGCAGCGTCGACCATCGCGTCCTCGGCGGCGGACCACACCTGGGTGACGGTGTCGGGCAACCACTCGTCAGCTCGTACGAACGTCACGCGATTACCTTGCGGCGCACCGTAACACAGGACGCCACGGGCGACCGCCTCGTCCACCGCCAGCCGCCAGTGCGGCCAGCCGGTGCTCCAGGCTGCTGAGGCAAGGGTGTCGACCCACGGTCCGCACTCCGCAGTGATCGCGGCACCGAGTTCGTCGCGAGTGAGCTGAGTCCCCCGCGTGACCGATCGCACCGCCGCACGCAGCTCCTCGGACTGCGCCGGGGTGGGCAGCACAGCCGACTCCGGCGGGGGTGGTTGACGTGAGCCCTTTGCGGACAGGGCACGGGTTGCGGCCGTCCAGAGGGAGAGTTCATGGGCGGCAAAGACATGGACCGTGCCGCGCGGCCCGTACGTCTTGACCAGCGACCGTTCCCGCCAGAGCGCGTCGGTCAACAAGCTCACGTCGGCGCCCCGGACCCGACGGGCCAGCGAGAGTGCTGCCGCGGAGGCCACCTGTGCATGGATGCCGCAGACTGCCGAGGCGGCCTGCGCTGCCGAGCCGGCCGGGAAGTCCTCGAGCAAGCCGTGTCGTCGCAGTCGCTGTCCGCGTACCTGGTCCCAGGTCAGTGGAAGCGGCGCAGGCACCACTTCACTGTGCCCCAACACCCTTCCGTCGCGACATCAGGGTTTCGTGGGTGCGGCGCTCTCGACAGTGGGCCCGGTGAGGGCCAAGGTGAGCACGATCACGCGGTGTTCGAATCGCCAACGGGACGGAGACAAGTGATGGCTGAGGCGCCCACCAGCACAGACCAGGACACCGACTCGCAGGGGGAACCGGCCCTCAGGCGCGTGATGGGCCCCAAGCTGCTACTGCTGTTCATCGTCGGGGACATCCTCGGCACGGGCGTTTATGCGCTCACCGGCCAGGTCGCCGCCGAGGTCGGAGGTGCGGCGTGGGTGCCCTTCCTGGTCGCGTTCGTCATTGCCACCATCACCGCGTTCAGCTATCTCGAACTCGTTACGAAGTATCCCCAGGCCGCCGGGGCCGCGCTCTACACGCACAAGGCGTTCGGCATCCACTTCGTGACCTTCATCGTGGCATTCGTGGTGATGTCCTCGGGCATCACCTCGGCCTCCACCGCCTCGCGCGCCTTCGCCGCCAACCTCGGGAAGGGCTTCGGGCTCGACATCGGCCCCGGCGTGATTGTGCTGATCGCACTGGGGTTCATGCTGCTCGTCGCGGCGATCAACTTCCGCGG
>JACCUF010000143.1 GCA_013811975.1 Geodermatophilaceae bacterium
TGGTCCAACCGGTTCCCGATCCGATCGGCGATCAGCCCGATCGTCGCCGAGTCCGTCGGGTCTCGGCGCAGAGCAGTGTGTGGCAGGAGCAGATGCTGTCCGACCATCAGGGTGATGGTGTCGACCTCGTCCTCGTCCAGGCCGATCCGTCGGGCCATCGGTGCGGCAATCTCGGCGCCCTCGACGCAGTGCTCACCTTCGCCGCCCTTCCCGATGTCGTGCAGCAAGGCGGCGATCAAGAGCAGGTCCGGCCGGCGCACCCGGCGAGTGAGCTCCGCGGCCACAGCGGCAGTCTCGACAAGATGTCTATCCACTGTGTACAGATGCAGTGGATGTCGCTGTGGCAGAGCCCGGATCCGCTGCCATTCAGGGAGGTACTCCTGCAGTAACCCGGACTGGTCGAAGGCCTCGAAAACCTCGACGATGCCGCGACCGGCGGCCAGCAGACGAACGAACCAGGTACGTGCCGCATCCGGCCAGGGATCGGGCAGCGGCTGATGCCTCTCGACCAGCACGGCCATGGTTGCCGGCGAGATGGGGAGCCCGGACTCCGCCGCTGCAGCCGCGACCCGCAAGGGCAAAACCGGATCCTCCCCCGGGTCGACCCCGCGAGCCAGTGCCACCTCGCCCAGGTGGGCGACCACGCCCTCCAGCAGTGGAGTTCGGACCGGCTTGCGGCGGCGCAGGAAACCATTGCCACCTCCGGCCCCGAGCCCGGTCCCGACTCGCCGCCACCCGGCGGCCATGGCGAAGCTGATCGTCCGAGCCGCTCCGGAGACCATCCTGAGCAATTCGTCCTCCGTCTGCAGCCCGAGGGTCTGCATGACCGGAATCTGCTCCTGACGGACCAGGACGTCGGTACGGCGCTTCGACGAACGGTGCAGGGCGTCCCGCACGTCGAGCAGGAGGGCGTACGCGGTCTCGACCGTCGGACCGGGCTGGTCACTGAGCTGTGCAGCCGCCAGCGCCCGCAGGACAAGGACATCACGCATCCCCCCGCGACCTTCCTTGAGATCAGGTTCGACGAGATACGCGGTGTCGCCGGCCAGTTCACCGCGTCGGGTGCGCTCGTCGCGCAGCAGCGGCAGCAGCCTGCGCGCCTTGGCCCGCCACGAGGCAGCCACGGCGTGCCGTAGTCGCTCGGCCAGTTCCTCGTCCCCGGCGATTCGCCGTACGTCCAGAAGGCCCAGTCCGGCAACAGCATCGGCCCCAGCCACTCGCACTGATTGCTCGACGGTCCGCACCGAATGGTCGAGGCGAAGGCCCGCGTCCCAGATTGGGTACCACACGGCGTCCGCGACAGACGCGATGTCCGGGATGCGGTCGTGGACCAGGATGAGGTCGAGATCGCCGTACGGGGCGGGCTCGCGCCGACCCAAGCCGCCTACCGCTACGAGTGCAAGGCCGGGCCGATTTGGCAGCAGCGAGGTCAACCAACGGTCGAGCAGCTCGGCGCGCTCAAGCCGACCAGGCGCCCCTGCGACCTCTGATGGTCGCAGCGGTACCTGGTCGGCCGAAGCAGTCGTCATCACTCGTGCTGAGGATGGCCCAGGACGGCGGAATCAGAGCGCGTCAGGACCCCGCTCTCCGGTACGTACGCGCGCCAGGTCCTCGATGTCAATGACCCAGACCTTGCCGTCGCCGATCTGTCCGGTCCGGGCGGCCTCGACGAGGGCGTCCACGACGGCGGCGGACCGCTCAGCTGAGACCACTACCTCGATCTTCACCTTGGGCACGAAATCCACCTGGTATTCCGCCCCGCGGTAGACCTCGGTGTGTCCGCGTTGACGTCCGAACCCCTGCACCTCGCTGACCGTGAGCCCTTCCACACCATGGAGTTCCAGAGCCGTCTTGACATCATCGAGCTTGAACGGCTTGATGACCGCGGTGACGAGCTTCATGCCGGGCTCCTTTCCGTGGTCCTGGTTGCGGTCGACACTGCCGAAGCCGAGGAACGCGAGCCGCCGAGCGCGCTCAGGTCATAACCGGTCTCGGCATGCACCACCGTATCGATTCCCGTCTCTTCGTCGTCCTCGTCGATGCGGAACCCCATCGTCTTGTCGATGAGGAAGCCGATGATGTAGGTGACGATGAAGGACGCCAGCATGACCGAGACCGCCGCGACCACCTGGCGCCACAGCAGGTCAGCCCCACCGCCGTAAAGAAGTCCCGAAACCCCGTTGGGAGCCTCTTCGGTGGCCAGGAAGCCGATCAGGATGGTGCCGACCAGGCCCCCGACCAAGTGGACGCCGACCACGTCGAGCGAGTCGTCAAAGCCGAATCGGTACTTTAGACCGACCGCGAGGGCGCACAGGCCGCCTGCGACCACACCGATGCCGATCGCGCCGATCGGCGAGACCGCCCCGCAGGACGGCGTGATCGCGACCAGTCCGGCGACCACGCCGGATGCCCCTCCCAGAGAGGTCGAATGCCCGTCGCGGATCTTCTCCGTGAGCAGCCACGCAAGACAGGCCGCGCCGGTCGCCACCATGGTGTTGACCCAGACGACCGAGGCGGTGTTGTTGGCCGCCAGAGCCGAACCCGCGTTGAACCCGAACCAGCCGAACCACAGCAGGCCGGCACCGATCATCACCAGCGGCAGGTTGTGCGGTCGCATCGCCTCACTGCCGAAGCCACGGCGCTTGCCAAGAACCAGGGCCAGCGCCAGAGCGGCGGCCCCGGCGTTGATGTGCACCGCGGTACCGCCGGCGAAGTCGATGGCCGCTAGGTTGTTGGCAATCCAGCCGCCGACGTGGCTGACCGTCCCATCGTCCTCGGTGACTGTGAAGTCGAAGACCCAGTGCGCGATCGGGAAGTAGACGACTGTGGCCCAGATCCCGGCGAAGACCATCCACGCACCGAACTTCGCTCGATCGGCGATCGCGCCGGAGATCAGGGCGACGGTGATGACCGCGAAGACGGCTTGGAACCCGACGAAGGCCATCGTGGGCAGTCCACCCGCCTCGCTGGTCTGGTCCTCCATCAGGCCCGCGAGGCCGAGGTACTGAAATGGATCGCCGAGAAGTCCCGCCCCGACATCGTCTCCGAAGGCCATCGAGTAGCCGTATAGAACCCACAGAACACTGATCAGGGCGAGCGCCCCGAAGCTCATCATCATCATGTTCAGGACGCTCTTCGCGCGGACCATGCCGCCGTAGAAGAGCGCCAGGCCCGGGGCCATCAGCAGCACGAGTGCCGAGCTGGTGAGGATCCAGGCAGTGTCCCCGGTGTTGACCAAGGCATCCTCCTGACATT
>JACCUF010000148.1 GCA_013811975.1 Geodermatophilaceae bacterium
GCGTGCCGTACAACACATTGCTGAGGCAGGCGGCCGAGCTCATCCGGCGCAGGGAGCCTAGCCTCACCGATGTGCCAGGTATCCCGCCGTTCGAACCGCTCCGGTTGCTCACCGAGTCCCACCTCGACCCGCTGATCACGACCGCGATCCTGCTCGCCGCCGGGTTCTACTTCTGGGGGGTGCGCCGCCTTGCCGACCGCGGTGTCCGGTGGCCCCGAGGCCGGCAGATCGCCTGGTACGTCGGCGGCCTGGGAACTCTCGCGTTCGCCACGGTGTCGGGCCTGGCGGCCTACGACGAAGTGCTTTTTTCGGCGCACATGATCCAGCACATGGTGCTGGCGATGGTGTCGCCGATCTTTCTGGCCCTCGGTGCTCCGGTGACGCTGGCGTTGCGCGCCCTGCCGCGCGGCGGCCGTCGCGTCCTGGTCGCGGTCCTGCACAGCCCGGTGGTCAAGGTGTTGACCTTCCCGGCGGTGGGCTGGCTGCTGTTCGTCGCCAGCCCGTTCGCGCTGTACTTCACCGGTTGGTATCCGGCGACGCTGGACAACGAAGTGCTGCACGAATTGATGCACGCGCACTTCGTCCTGGTCGGGGCCCTCTTCTTCTGGCCGCTGATCGGCGTGGACCCGGTGCCCGGTCGGGTGCCGCATCCGATGCGGGTGCTGCTGCTTGTGACCACGTTGCCGATCCATGTGGTCCTGGGCCTGACGATCATGTCCGAGCGCACCGTCATCGCGGCCGACCATTACAACTCCCTCGGCCTGTCCTGGAGCGACCCGTTGCTCGATCAACAGGTCGCCGGTGGCCTGCTGTGGGCCTCGGGGGATCTGATCGGCCTACTGATGTTGGGCGCCGCCGTGGTGCAGTGGAAACGTGCTTCTGACCGCGAGGCGGTACGGGAGGACCGGCATCTGGACCGGCTCGAGCAGCAATCAGCACAGCGGACTGCGCTGCGGGCCCCGGATGCGGGCGGGGCGCCTCGTTAGGATGCTGCCCGTGACCGCTTCCGCCGGCTCGACCGGCTCGACCGGCTCGGTTACGCAGCCGCTGCGGGTACTGCTGTTCTCCCAGCGGGTGGCCGTCCGGGATGCGGTCCGTACCGCGGTCGGCCGTCGGCCTGCCCGCGATCTTGCCCGGATCGACTGGATCGAGTGTGAAACGATCGAAGCTGTCCTGGGCCACGTCGATGCGGGCTCGGTGGACCTGGTGGTGCTCGACGGTGAGTCCCAACCGACGGGCGGCATGGGCATTGCCCGGCAACTGAAGTATGAGATCCGCGACTGCCCCCCCATCTGTGTCCTGCTCGCGCGGCAGGCAGACCGCTGGCTGGCGCACTGGTCGCTGGCCGACGCTGCGCTGTCCTTCCCTCTCGACGCGTTGGAGGCTGCAGCGACCGTGGCCCGATTGCTCCGCGAACGCCAGCGCGGCGTTCCAGTCGTCCGCGGCTGAGCGCGAACCCAGTGGGCGCAGCGGTGGCCACGTCCTGGCCGGGCCTACTCCACTCCCTGATCGACGGGCGAGACCTGTCGGGTACAGCCGTCGCTTGGGCTATGGGCGAGATCATGGCCGGGGAAGCCAGCACCGCCCAGATCGCGGCGTTCGCGGTGGCGTTGCGGGCCAAGGGCGAGACGGTGGGCGAGATCGACGCGCTCGTCGACGTGATGCTGTCCAATGCCCGGCCGGTTCGGATGCCCAGCCCGGTGGTGGACGTGGTCGGCACCGGCGGGGACCGCGCACAGACGGTGAACATTTCGACCATGGCCGCGCTGGTCGTTGCCGCAAGTGGGATCCGGGTAGGTAAACACGGCAACCGCGCCGCCTCGTCGGCCTGCGGTTCGGCCGACGTGCTCGAGGCGCTGGGCGTGGTCATCGACCTGCCACCGGCCGGGGTCGAGCGGTGCATCACCGAAGCCGGTATCGGCTTCTTCTTCGCACCGGTTTTCCATCCGGGGATGCGTCACGCCGCAGTGGCACGCCGAGAGATGGGTATAGCGACGGTGTTCAATTTCCTTGGGCCGCTGACTAATCCGGGCCGGCCGGTCGCCGCCGCCGTGGGTTGCGCCGATTTCCGGATGGCCCCCCTGCTGGCCGGTGTCCTGGCCCGCCGCGGCGTGCGGGCGATCGTCTTCCGCGGGGACGACGGTCTCGACGAGTTGACCACGACGACGACCTCGTCGGTATGGCTGGCCGCCGACGGCGACGTCGTTGCAGACACGTTGGACCCCACGGTCTTCGGTCTTGCTCCAGCAAGCACCGAGGACCTCCGCGGTGGCGATCCCGAAAGAAATGCGAACGTCGTACGACGGCTGGTTGCCGGGGACCAGGGACCGGTGCGGGATGCGGTTGTCCTCAATGCGGCGGCGGCGATCGTCGCCGAGCGTGGCCTGCCCGGGACGTCGGAGTCAGCCGGACAATCCCTGACCGACCGGTTCGCCCAGGCGATCGAGCGTGCCGACAAGGCGGTCGAGGACGGCTCTGCGGCCGTGACGTTGGATCGTTGGATCCAGGTGAGCCAGACGGCGAACACCGCGTAGCCTGTGGGGGACTTCAGGTCTCAGTGTCGAACCCGATCGAGAACGCCGCATCGAGGTCGTGCCGGGAATAGGCGCGAAACGCGATGTGAGTCTCGGTGTCGATGACACCCTGAACTTTGTTGATCTGCCCTGCGATCACCGAGGCTATGTCGTCGAACTGACGGACCCGCACAACGGCGATCAGATCCACATGACCGGCTACCGAGTAGACCTCGCTGACCCCCTCGATGTCAGCGATCTGCTCGGCGACCTCGCCGATGGAATCGGTGCTGGCACTGATCATGACGATCGCAGTGATCACGGATGTGAGCCTATCCCCGCCGCCGGTTTGCGGCTCGGCTGCGTCAAGCCGCCCCGATCCGATCCGGTCGGCTGCGAGTGCGCAGCGAGCGGCCGTCGGTGAACGGCGTCGCCGTTTGACCTGCGCCCTCGACCCGGGAGAGCCAGTCTGCCGCGGCACCTCCGCGAGCCGGGCAGGACAAGACCCCGGTCAGATCGACCAGCCGGGTGCCGGGCGTATCCAGCCAGCGGAGGATGACCTCGCTCTCCTCGGGAGTGGCCGCGGCGCAACCCAGCGCAGTGGCCACCGTCTCGGCCGATCTGAGCAGGTCCGCCAAGTAGGGCCGGACCGCAATCCCCTGCACTGCTCGACCGGCCGCCACCAGGCGACCCTGCCGCACCACGGCGAGCAGCCATCCCCCTTGTCCGTCAGATCGAGCGGCAACGAGTTCGGGCACCAGCCAAAGCGAGCGCAGACGCTGCCAGCGCAGGCAACCGCGCAACAGAATGGTGACCCGATCGCGCAGGGCGGCGGCGTCCTCGAAACGTCCGGCGTCGGCCAGCACCGACAGCCGCGCGAGGAGCGGAGTGAGCAGATCCCCGGGATCACCATCGGCAGCCCGTCGTACGACGTCCGCGATTTCGGCGTACTCCTGGACTGACTGCGAACCCTCACACGGCGCGCCGCACCGACCCATCCCGGCCAGTGCGCAGGACGAGATGAGTCGATCGGGCGCCAGGCGCAGTGTGCAGCGCCGAAGCGGTAGGGCGTCGTGGACCGCGGTCATCGCGGCATCGGCCTGTCGCCGGGAGGAGAACGGACCGATGTAGGAGGCACCGTCTAGGCGATGCCGGCGAACCAGGGACAGCCGTGGAAAGGCCTCGACGGTCAGCTTGAGCCACACCACCCGCTCGGGGAAGCGCGATCGTCGGTTGTAACGCGGCTTGTGCTCGGCGATCAGCCGCAGCTCACGGACTTGGGCCTCGAGTTCATGCGCGCAGACGATCGAGTCGACCTTTTCGGCCAAGCCCACCATCTCGGTCATCCGGGAGCGCTGCTCGGAGGCGGCGAAGTACGAGCGCACCCGGCGGGCAAGGTCGTGCGACGTGCCGATGTAGAGCGGGCGGCCTTGAGAGTCCTTGAACAGATAGACGCCGGCGGCATGCGGCAAATGAGCGGCCAGGTGCCGCTTGCGACGGCGGATGGGGTCGACCTGCCGGGTCAGGTCGGTGAGTTCCTCGAAGGACTGCACGCCCAATGGACCAAGGCGTTCGAACAGCCCGTGCAGGACGTCCACGGTTGCCCGGGCGTCGGCCAACGCCCGGTGACAGGGGGACGTACCAGCACGGAAGTAGGGGGCCAAGGTCGACAGCTTGCAGTTGGGCACCTCGTCGCGGGTCAGCAATCGACGCGCCAGGATCGCGGTGTCCACCGAACCGAAGGACGGCCATGGCATCGCGGACGCGGCGCAGGCCGCCTTGAGGAAGCCCAGGTCGAAGGGCGCATTGTGGGCGACCAGGATGGCGCCCCGGGCGAACTCGAGGAAGGCGGGCAGCACCTCGGCGATCCGCGGTGCTGCGATGACCATCGAGTCGGTGATCCCGGTCAGGATCGAGATGTACGGCGGGATCGCCGAGCCAGGATCCACCAGTGTCTGGAACTCACCGAGAATCTCTCCGCCGCAGACCTTGACCGCGCCGATCTCGGTGATGGCGCACCCCTCCGGCGAACCCCCGGTCGTCTCCAGGTCGACGACGACGAAAGTCACATCGCGCAATGGAGTGCCGAGTTCGTCGATCGAGATCTGGACGTAGGGCGAGCGCAAGGCGGTGGCGGCCGCGCAACCGGCCATCGAGCTCACCAGATGGCCGCGTCGCATGCCCGCGTCCCGTCCGGAACCCCCTGACCTCACGCTCGCGACGCTAAGCCGCGGATACGACACGCGCTTCTAGGCGCGCCGCGAGGCGCGTCGGACGCACGTCCTTACCGGCGGTCCCGTACGGGTCGAACCCGCAACGCTGGTGGGCAAGGGACAGCCGCGAGGCGCGTCGGACTCGGCTCGGGAAACAGATCTCCGGCTGGTTCGTTGTGCTGTGAGTGATCGAGAGCCCCGATTCCAGGAGACGCCGCCGGCGGCAGTTGGTCATCGTCGCGATCGTGATCTTCGCGATGCTGGCAACTGCGCTGGCTGGCGTCGTGGCAGCCTTCGCCGATCCGAACGACCAGACCGGTGGTCGCTCCGCTGGCACAGCGGGGCCCGCCGCAACCGGCCTGCTCGGCTTCGGCGCCTCTGTACCCGAGGGGGGTATGCTGGAAATAGTCGTCGCAATGAAGGAGCCTCTCCGTGAGCACTGCCACCTATACCGTCACCGGCCTGACCTGCGGGCACTGCGTCTCAGCCGTGACTGAGGAGTTGTCCCAGCTCGACGGAGTGACCGCTGTCGATGTCGATCTGGTGGCCGACGGCGAATCGCGAGTCACCGTGGCTAGTACCTCTGAGCTGAGCGAGCCCTCCGTACGCGAAGCCGTCGACGAGGCCGGTTACACACTCACCGGCACCGCCTGACCGAGGTCGGATATCCCCAAGTCGTGAGGCGCACCCAGCCGCCAGCGTGGCGGGGCGCAGCGCCTGACCCTGGCCGTCCGCTGCGAGAGCCGTTCCTTGCAGCGGCGGTAGTCCTGGCTGCGCTGTTCCTCGCCCACGGGCTGCAGTGCGTCGCGGCGCAGAGTCACGGCCCGACGCCATTGAGCCAGCCGAGTGCTGCTTCGGCAGTCTTTGACGACTCGATGCCCGCCGGCCATGATGGAGTCAGGCTCCTGACCTCGGCGGCACTGCCACCAGTCGCCGGTCTCGGCGCTCGTGTCAGCGCCCATTTCTCCCGGGGCCACTTGGGCGTGGTGTGTGTCGCCGTCCTCGCGGCTGGAGCGATCTGCTGGTTGCGCTCACCGAAGTGGATGGTCTTGGTTGGTCGGCGCCTCCCGGTGTGGCCACCCCACTGGGCGTCGGTGTCACTGCGAGTCGTGGGTCGATGGCGACCGCCGCTGCTCAACCTGGCGCTGCTCTGCGTGTCTCGGACCTGAGCGGTCCCGCTGTCGCCCCGGCGACGGCCGCTGCCCGTTCACATCCATCAGACCCATTAGTCAGGAGACACCATGAACGCCCGTATCACCGCATCCCTCGGCGCTGTTGCCGCAGCCGCGCTCCTCGCGGCCTGCGGCAGCGATGCCGATAACTCCGCTGAAAACCACAACGCCGCGGATGTGACGTTCGCCACCGAGATGATTCCGCACCATCTTCAAGCGGTGGAGATGTCCGAAATGGCTGCAACCCGCGCCAGTAGATCTGAGGTGCTGCAGCTAGCCGAGGAGATCGCCGGAGCCCAGGGGCCGGAGATCGAGACCATGTCCGGCTGGCTCGAGGCATGGGGAGAACCAGTGCCCGAGGGAATGGACGGCATGGACATGGCCGGCATGCCCGGCATGATGAGCGAGGAGCAGATGCAAGCCCTCGGCGAGGCCAGCGGGCCAGCCTTCGATGAGATGTTCCTGGAGATGATGATCGAGCACCACACAGGAGCGATCCAGATGGCACAGACCGAACAGAGCGAAGGTCAGTATTCGGAGGCGATCGACCTCGCAGCCCAGATCGAGGAAGCGCAGACGGCCGAGGTCGAAACGATGCAGAACCTGCTCGCTACGAACGAGTAGCTGACCGACCCCGGGGGGCGGCCACAGTGGCCACCCCCGGAACCTGCCGCACCCGGATCTCTTGAGTCGTGTTGACCATATACCCCCATGGGGTATACTCGGGCAACATTTGCAGCGATGAGAGGTGCGGTATGAGCGGGACAACAGCGAGTTGGGGGCCAGCCGTCCAGGCGACCCGGCACTGCTTGACCGGGTGTGCCATCGGTGAGGTTCTGGGGATGGTGATTGGTACCTCGATCGGACTGTCCAACGGATGGACGGTCGTGTTGGCGGTGGCGCTGGCGTTCTTCTTCGGCTATCTGCTGACCGTCCGATCGGTGCTTGGCGCGGGTCTGACGGTGCGTGCGGCAATCAAAGTCGCCCTGATCGCCGACACGGTGTCGATCACCGTCATGGAGATCGTGGACAACGCGATCATGTTGGCGATCCCGGGCGCGATGGAGGCCGGGATCAGCGGTTGGCTGTTCTGGGTCAGTCTGGCGATCGCGTTGGCGGTCGCGTTCGTGCTCACCGTCCCGATCAACCGGGTGATGATCAACCGAGGGCTGGGGCACGCAGTCGTTCATCGCCTACCACCACAGGTAGATAGCCCTCGTCCGGACCTGCGGGGGCTCAGTGTCAGACCCTCTTCCTAGAGTCCATCTCGAGTGATCGCGACGCGGTCGACTCGTGAACTGCCCAGGAAGGGGAGGCTCATGCTCATCGACTGCGACACCTGCCAGGTGCGGGGTGCGGCTTGCGGTGACTGTGTGGTCACCGTCCTGCTCGGTCCACCAGCCGCACTGGGCTCGGACACCCTGGAACTCGACGAGGTCGAGCAGGCAGCGGTCAGGGCGCTTGCCGAGGGGGGCTTGATCCCGCCCCTGCGACTCGTCCCGATCATCACCCATGGCGAGCCAGACGCAACACAGAGTAGCCAGCAGGTCGGCTGATTCATGATCGAAAACTGCTGTGGCACAACGAATCCATAGATATCGGCCCGGCATTGTCACGGCATGGTCACGACCCTGTAGGGTGACGCTCGGTTCAACGGGTGGAAGTCATTGCAGAGGATGACCCCGGGGAGCCACCGCCTAATTGGCCGGAGAACGCTCTGCTTCGACGGCTGAACCGGGGACCCACCGTTCGTGGGGTGAATCGGCGCTTGCGTCGTAGGGCTACTCTTCCCGGCCCGAACCCGTCAGCTAACCCGGTAGGCGGTCGACGCGGAAGAAGGAGAGCCGCCGCTCGTGGCGACCCCCACCCATATTCACAAATCTCAGGCCCTCCGACAACTGCTCCGGCTCCTTGTTGTCGGTTGCGCGGTTCTCGTGGGCGCGACCCTCACTGCTCCGGTTGCCAGCGCTGATCCGCCGGTTCCGGGCACTGCCAGTGACGCCGCTCGTCTCGTGGCCGAGCTGGGCAGGGACTTAGAGGTCCTGCAGGAAGAGCAGAACGAGGCGCAAGTCGCCCTCGACCGCTTCATCGCCGATGCCGCAGCTGCGACCGTTGCCCTCGGGGAGGTCAACGCCACGCTGGTCGAGATAGACGGCCGAATGCGAGGTGTGGCACGGAGTGCCTTCGCCGGTGACCGGCTCGGCAGCTTCTCAGCGATTCTCACCGCCGATTCGCCGCAAGAGTTCCTGGATCGGGTCAACACGCTGGAGTTCATATCGGGACGCGACGGTGCGCTGTTGACCCAGGCCACCCAAACCCGTAACGAAGCCCAGTCCCTGAACGACGCGGCCGACGTGGCCGTCGCAGCCTCACAGGCGGCCGTCGCCGAGATCGCCACTCGGCGGGCCGATCTTGCGAACCAGATCCAGACTTTTGAGGATCTCTACGCTCAGCTCTCGGCCGAGGAGCAGGCTGCCGCTGCGGCCGCCGAGGCCGCCGCTGCCGAGGCCGCCGCTTCGCAGGGCGACCGAACCGAGGGCGACCCAGCCGAGGGCGACCGAACCGAGGGCGACCGAACCGAGGGCGACCGATCCGAGGGCGACGCCTCCAGGGATGACCGAACCGCCGTCGAGGGTTCTGATGGCAATGGACAAGCGCCGCCCGGAGAAATCGCCGCCCCGAGCGATGCTGCGAGGATCGCGGTCGAGACCGCCTACGCCCAACTGGGTGACAGGTACGTGTTTGGGGCTGGCGGACCGGACTCGTTCGACTGCTCTGGGCTCACCTCGTACGTCTATGCCGCGGCGGGGGTGAACTTGCCGCACTCGAGCAGGTCGCAGTCGACAATGGGTGTCCCGGTCAGTCGCAGTGAGTTGCAGCCAGGTGACCTGGTCTTCGCCTACTCCCCGGTGAGCCACGTCGGCATCTATGTCGGTGGCGGCCAGGTCATCCACGCCTACTCCTACGGTTCCCCTGTTTCCCTTGGATCGGTCAATATGTGGGGGGCCTACAGCGGCGCGCGGCGGATCACCGGCTAGCCGTTCACGCTTCGTCCGCACCAGCCCTCGACACCGTCCAGATCGAGCCGGCCCACCTAGCATTCATCAGGTGGGCAGGGCAATCAAGATCATGAAGGTGATTTCGGTCGCGCGGTTGCGCCGCAGATCCCCGACGACTTTTTCGGGTCGACCAGATTGATCGGGTCGCGGCGCGCTGCATGGATCACCCTGGCCGTCATCCTGATCGCCGTCCTCGCCCTCGTCGTGATCCTGATTCCATGGCGGGTAGCGCCGATCCCCGTTGGCGGGACCGTTCCCGATGCCACGCGTGACTTCACGCCCGCGGAGCTGTCTCGCGCGGCGGCGCTGGCGGCCCGCATCCAGCCCACTGCGCTGCTCAGCCTGGCAGTAAGCCTGGTCATCTCAGCCTTGCTCGGTCTCACCTCCCTCGGCGCCCGGATCGTCACCCTGGCAGCCAGACCCATGGGCGGGGGATGGGTGTGGCAAGTGATCCTCGGTAGCCTGGCGCTCGGTCTGATCGGTCGGCTGGCCACCCTGCCCCTCTCCGCATACGCCGAGACGGTGTTGAGAAGGTACGGGTTGTCTACCCGCGGCTGGGGCCTGTGGGCTGCCGACATCGCGAAATCCGTTGCGATCGGCGTCGCCTTGACCGCGCTGGTCCTGATGGTCTTTTACGGGTCGATGCGGCTGGCTCCTCGGCTGTGGTGGACGATTGCGGCTACGGCCGTGGCCGCCCTGGTGGTAGTGGGGTCCTTCCTCTACCCGGTGCTCGTCGAGCCTGCCTTCAACCAGTTCAGGTCGATGCCGCAGTCCCAACTGCGGGGAGATCTCCTCGCCGTCGCCGAGCGGGATGGCGTCGCCGTCGACGACGTCCTCGTCGCCGACGCCTCCCGCCGCACGACCGCCCTCAATGCCTACGTCTCCGGCTTCGGATCCACCCGCCGGATCGTCGTCTACGACACGCTCTTGGACAGCGAGTCGCCGGCGGTGATCGAGACCATCGTCGCTCACGAATTGGGACACGCCAAGAGCAACGACGTCGTGCTCGGTACGGCGATCGGGGCGCTGGGGGCCGCGGCGGCGGTCATTGCGGGCTACCTGCTGGTTGGTTGGGCACCTCTGTTGCGCCGTGCGGGTGCGTCGTCGCTTGCCGACCCCCGAAGCATGGCTCTGGTGCTCTTCGTCCTGGCCGCGGTCGGCCTGATACTGGCGCCTGCGCAGAGCCTGATCTCCCGACAGATCGAGGCCAGCGCCGACGTGCACGCTCTCGACCTGACCCGTGACCCGGCAGCGTTCATCGAGATGCAGCGGCGCCTTGGCATTCGCAACATCGCTGCCCTTGAACCCAATCAGCTCTACTACTGGGTCTTTGCCTCCCATCCCTCGACCGTCGAACGGATCGCCACGGCGCGTGACTGGGCGCAGGTCAACCGTGCGAGCCCACCGTGACCGACGGTTCGCCCTCGACGACCCGGACGCTGGTCGTCACCAACGACTTCCCACCCCGTCAGGGCGGCATCCAGACCTACGTCAGTGCACTGGTGCGCCGCCAGCCGGCTGATTCTGTCGTCGTGTTCGCACCGGCGTGGGACGGGGCAGCCGCCTACGACAGCGCACAAGCCTTCCCGATCGTCCGGCACCGGACGAGCCTGATCCTGCCCACCTCGGAGATTCGGCGACGAGTCGGCGCCCTGGCCCGCGAACACGACTGCAACCGGGCGTGGTTCGGAGCGGCCGCGCCTCTAGCGTTGTTGGCACCGGTCTTGCGGGACAACGGGATCGAACGGATGATCGCCTCGACCCACGGGCACGAGACGGGTTGGGTGCGGTTACCCGGCGCTCGACAGTTGCTGCACCGCCTGGCCGCCGAGGTCGACGTAGTCACCTACATCACCGAATTCACCCGCGGCGTCCTGGAGCCCGCCTTGGCCGATGTCACCAAGCTGGCCCACCTACCGCCAGGCGTCGACGTCTCAACATTCCATCCCGCTGTCACCGGTGCGCCCGTACGCCGCCGGCTGGGCTTGGACGCGGCGACGCCGGTGGTGGCGTGCGTGTCACGGCTGGTCCGCCGAAAGGGGCAGGACGTCTTGATCCGGGCCTGGCCGCAGGTGCGTTCCCGGTTTCCGGATGCGGCCCTGCTGATCGTCGGTAGCGGCCCGGACGCCAACCGATTGCAGACTCTGGTGGAACGGGTCGGTGCCCAGGGCGTGCACTTCGTCGGGGGGGTGAGTTGGCCAGATCTGCCGTCGTACTACGCCGCATGCGATGTGTTCGTCATGCCGTGCCGGACGCGGCGCGCCGGGCTGGACGTGGAGGGGCTCGGGATGGTTTACCTGGAAGCCGCTGCCTGCGCCCGACCGGTGATCGCCGGCACCTCGGGTGGTGCGCCGGAGGCGGTACGCGAGGGCGAGACCGGCCTGGTCGTCGACGACCCCCGATCGCCGCCATCGGTGGCTGCCAGCATCCTCGAGCTGCTCGAAGATCGGGACCGAGCCAGCGCCATGGGTCTGGCCGGGCGGGCCTGGGTCGAAGCGCAATGGACCTGGGACTCTCTAGCCGCGCGTTGGCGAAGCCTGCTCGCCTAGCGCGTAGATTCTCACGCGCCGAGGGCAGACACTGTCGGGGCGCTCTGGAACCGGGCCATCGGATCCGGGTAGTCCCTGCGCTGGAATCGGCCAGCGCCCAAGACGGTCAGGGTGAGCAAGGCCAGAGCACCGAGGTAACGCCACGGGTTCTTCTCGATCGGTGGTCCGTTTCCCTCCCGCCAACTGTTCACGTTGATGATCACCTCGGTGGCCAGGACCTGCCCATGGCAGGCCAGGCCGCTGGCACCGATCTGCACCAGGTCGCAGCGCTGGTGCATCTCGGCGTACCACCAATCGTCGACCATCGGGCGAGCCCACTCACCAAGTGGGACGCCGATCTCGGCGGCGTAACGCAACAGGTCATAGCCGTAGTCGTGTCCCTTGCAGGTCGGTTCCATGTCGAAGGCCAGATGCACCGGCGAGGAGCAGGCGCCGATCGGCTCGGCCAGGGACAGGGTGCCGTTGATGTCGATCACCTCCGGGCGGTAGCCCATCACCAACACGAAGTCGCCGGGGATGGAGGCGATCAGTTCAGCCCGCCGATCCGGTCCGGTGGCTTCGCGGCCGATAAGCACCTCGACGGCGTGAGCGGTCGCAGGGTCTCCGCGGCCAGGGAGAGTCACGACCGGGGATCCCGCCCCGCTGACGAGCAGGAACATGGCGATCACCACAGTTGCCTGCAGCAGCGCCCACACGATTCGCGGCGAGATCAACTCCGCTGGGTTCGACAGGCCGGGCAGCAGGGATCGGCGCACCCGTGGAGGTGCGGTCAGGCGGGCCTGCTCGATCGGCCAGGTCAGATACCGCATCGGTGCCATAGTGGCACCTCAGCGGGCGTAGATGGCGTCCACTTCGCCGGCGCAGGTCTTGAGAACCACAGCCCGCCTGATGCTGTTCTTCGGAGTCAGTTCGCCGGCTGCCTCGGTGAAGTCACGGCCCAGGATGCGAAACACTTTGATGGCCTCGCCGTCGGAGATTGCTCGGTTCGCCTCATCCACCGCCGTCTGGATCTCGGCGCGCAGCTCCCGGTCGTCCTTGAGGGATCCGGCATCACCGCCGGCGGGCTTATTGTTGCGCTGCGCCCACGCCGGTAGAGCGTCGGCATCAAGAGTGATCAGAGCCCCGATGAACGGGCGCCGGTCCCCGACCACGATGCACTGACTGATCAACGGATGGGCTCGCAACCGATCCTCCAGCACGGTCGGCGCCACGTTCTTGCCGCCGGCGGTCACAACAATTTCCTTCCTACGACCGGTGATGGTCAGAAAGCCCTTGCCGTCCAACGCTCCGACATCACCGGTATGCAACCAGCCGTCCGCGGTCATTACCTCATCTGTGGCCTCTTCGTTGTTCCAGTAGCCGTCGAAGACATGTCCGCCCTTGAGGAGCACCTCACCGTCCTCGCCGATCCGGACCGCGACGCCTGGAAAGGGCCGGCCCACCGACCCGATCTTGACTGCCTGCTCGAGATTGAGCGTGGAAGCGCCCGATGTCTCGGTGAGCCCGTACCCCTCGTAGATGGTCAGCCCGATGCCACGGAAGAAATGTCCCAGCCGAGGGCCCAGCGGGGCGCCGCCGGAAAGGGCCGCCCGGCACCGGCCACCCAACGCACCGCGCAGCTTCGCGTACACGAGGCGGTCAAAGACTTCGTGCCGCATCCTGAGCAGGAATCCGACCTGCCCCCGGTCGAGGGCGCGTGAGTAGCTGATCGCGGTGTCCTCGGCAATGTCGAAGATCTTGCCTTTGCCGTCAGCGTGAGCGCTCTGCTTCGCCGAGTTGTAGATCTTTTCAAACACCCGCGGTACGGACAGCACGAAGGTCGGGCGGAACTCGGCGAAGTCGGCCAGCAGGCTCGTCACCTCGGCCGTATGCCCGAGCTTGGACTGCGTTTCAACGGATCCGATCTGGATGATCCGGGCGAAGATGTGGGCCAACGGCAGAAAAAGTATCGTCGAGCCCTCGGAGTTGAACAGCCCGGCCAGCCCTGGCTGGGTGTTGCGGACCTCGAAGAGCAGATTGCGATGGGTGAGCCGGCAGCCCTTGGGGCGACCAGTCGTTCCGCTGGTGTAGACGATTGTGGCCAGGCTGTCGGCGGTGACCCCATGGCGGCGGGTGTCCAACTGCGAGTCAGTCAGGGCCGATCCCGTGCCGGAGAGCCACTCGACCGCGCCGTTGTCGATCTGCCAGACATGCGAGAGCTCGTCGAGGTCACCGCGTACGGATTGCACGAGTTGCTCGTGCCGCTCGGATTCCACCAAGATCGCGCTCGCGCCCGAATCGGCCAGGATCCACTGCACCTGTTCGGCGCTGGAGGTCTCGTAGATCGGAACGGTGACAGCTCCGGCCGCCCAGATTGCGTAGTCGATCAGCGTCCACTCGTACCGTGTCTTACTCATCAACGCAACGCGATCGCCTTGGGCCACGCCGCTGGCGAGCAGTCCCTTCGCCACAGCCACGACCTCCCGGACGAACTGGGTGGCGGTCACGTCCTCCCACGCGAAGCTGGCTGACCCCTGCCAATCCGCCGGGCGGCTTCGCCCGGCCGCTCGACGTCGTACGGTGAACAGGACATTGTCGGGAGCGTCCGCGGCGTGTGTGAAGACCGAGTCGGTCAGCGTGTCCGCGTCGGAAACCGCCACCAAGGTCGGTATCGCAAGTTCGCGCACGTCGGCGAATCCTAGCCGCTGACTCCGAACCGAACGGGAATGGCAGGCTGCGGGTGTGCCGACGGTCGATCT
>JACCUF010000425.1 GCA_013811975.1 Geodermatophilaceae bacterium
GGAGGCGGGTACGGACCCGGATTCCGAACTGCGCCAACGTCTCGAATCCAGTATTGTCCACATCGGAGAGTCACTCCGCGACGATCCTGACCTGCGCGCCAAGCTGGAGGGCTGGATCCAGACCGCAGCCGCCTACGTCGTGCGCACCTACGCCGAGGACATCGCCGACCTGATCAGCGGCACCGTCGCACGTTGGGACACCGACGAGACCAGCCGAAGGATCGAACTCCAGGTCGGCCGCGACCTGCAGTTCATCCGGATCAACGGCACGGTCGTCGGCGCCCTGGCCGGCCTGGTCATCTACACCGTCAGCCAGCTCCTCGCCTGAATTGGTCAATCCGACCCGGTCTGCGAAGTGGTGGCCTACAGAGCGCCGCGTTGCCAGGGGCCGGTGATGGCCAGCGTTCCACCGCTGCCGGCCTCGTCGTAGCCGAAGATGTTGACGAACAGGAACTCCCCGTCGTCACTCCAGCAGGCGCCGGCGAGCTCGCTGTCGTTCATGATGTTCTCGGCGAAGGGGAAGGGCTGGCCTTGCAGGGTGAGCCCGATGAGGCGATTCTTGTCCTCGCCGAAGAACTCGCTGATGTCGTTCTGGCCGGCGTTCGCCGACGACGAATCGTCCTCGCAGAGCACCAGGCCGCCGCGCGGGCTGACCACGATGTTGTCCGGGGAGTCGAGCACGTCGCCGTCGGGCGATTCGAACAGCAGTACCAGCTGACCGCCGGACTGGCCCCGGGGAATGTACTCCCAAATCTGCCCGTATCCCTCCGCGAAGCCGTCGTCGTTGACGTCGCCGTTCTTGGCGTCGCCGCCGCTCGTCGAGGCGAAGAAGATGCTGTCCACACCGTCCCAGCAGCCCTCGAGCCGGTTGAACTTGGCTGCGCCCTGAGCGAAACCCACCTCGAAGACGGCGTTGGGCGCGTCGCCGGACGGGTCGGGCTCCTGGATGGTGAACCACTCGACCGGGAGCGGCTGGCCCTGGCGCTGTCCCTCCCGCAGGTCAGATGACGGCTTGCCCTTGATACCGAGAATCTGCAGCACGCCGCCTTGCGCCAGGTCCCCCGAGTTGTTGGGCAGGAAGCGGTAGAAGCCGCTGCCCCGCCCCGAACCGGCGTCCTCGGTTTGGTAGACGATGCCCGTACATTTGTCGACGGTGGCAGCCTCGTGGGCGAAGCGACCCATGGCGAGAAAGGGCGCAGCGCCGGCCGGCGAACCGGGTGCGGACCCGGTGAGTGGGTTGAGGTACACGTACCCGTGCTTGCGCTCGGTCCGGGCAGCCGATCCGGGGGGCGCGGAACCCAGCTCCTCCTGGACGATCTCCTCGCAGGTCAGCCAGCCGGTTTGGCAGTAGGACACGCCGCCGGCGCAGTTGACGACCGTGCCGGTCAGACTCACGTAATCCTGGGCGAGCCCACCACTCGGCGAGCGGAACCGGCTGGCGTCGAAGGTGAGCGTTGTGTTGCCGCCCTCGGCCGTCTTGTCATACGCATTAGCAGCGGGCTCGATGGTGAACTCGCCCTGGGTGAACGGCGCCTCCCGGCTGAACCGGATCTCCTGGTTGCGAATCAGCCGCACGCCGGACGCGGCACTGCCGAACGCTCCCATGCCATCATGGGAACGCGCCGCGAGCCGGCCATCGGACATGATGGCGCCGGTCTTTGAGAAGATCGTGTACTCGAAAGCCTCTGGCAGCGAAAGCCATTGCAGACCGTCGTTCAGCGATGCCGTCGGGAACAGCGGGCCGTAGCTGGCGTTGGCATTGCCACCTCTGCCACTGCCTGGTGCAGCCTGGGCCATCCGCGTTGAAACGGCCTGCAGGGCAGTACCACCCAAGATTGAGGCGCCGGCAGTGATCCCGCCGACCTTGAGGAAAGAGCGGCGATCTACCGAGGTCATGCGGTGCCTCCAGAATTGTTTGAATGACCTACCCAACAGATCAGGGATGACGTTGGTGTGCCCCTAGGCGTTCGATCGGCAAACGAAGGATGAACGCCGCGATGCGGCGCCCGCATGGCTTGTGCCTGCGTCGGCCACCATCGGGGCGGGCGAGGGCGCCGACTTCAGCCGCGGCCGCGGGCGATGCCGGCCAGCGCGATGCCGGCGGCGACGCTGACATTGAGCGACTCGGTGTCCGAGGTGATCGGGATCCGAGCCACATAGTCGCAACCGGCACGCACGAGCCGGGTCAGGCCGGAGCCTTCCCCGCCGAGCACCAGCACCAGCGGCTGACCGCCGACGTCGATGTCGTCGATGTCGTGCTCCCCGGAAGCGTCCAGTCCGACGGTGGTCAGCCCCGCGTTCTGGTACGAGGCCAGCGCCCTTCCGAGGTTGACCGCGCGGGCGACGGGTACGCGGGCGGCAGCACCAGCACTGGTACGCCAGGCAGACGCTGTCATTCCGACCGAACGCCGTTGCGGCACAACGACTCCGTGCGCACCGAAGGCGGCAGCTGATCGTACGATCGCCCCGAGGTTACGGGGATCAGTGACGCCGTCGAGCGCCACGATCAGGGCTGGCCGGCCGGAATGATGCGCGTGTACCAGCAGGTCGTCAGGGTGCGCGTAGGCGTACGGCGGGACCTGCAGCGCGATTCCCTGGTGCAGCGCGCCGTGGGTCATCCGGTCGAGTTCGGGGCGGCCGATCTCCTGCAAAGCGATCCCGCGGTCGGCGGCGGTCCGGATCGACTCGTTGACCCGGTCGTCGACGTCCATGCCGGTGGTGACGAGCAGTGCGAGCGCGGGGATCTTGGCTCGCAGCGCTTCCAGGACCGGATTGCGGCCGAGCAGCAGCTCCGGCGCGTCCGCGGCCTTGCGTGCCCGCTGCCGAGCCACGTCCTCACGGCGGGCGTTGGCATCGGCACGCCGGGCAGCCGGGTGCCCGGTGCGCTCCGCTGCCTTAGGGGTCGGCTTCTTGCCGGAGAGCTTCTTTCGGCCGTGGCCACCGGTACCGGTGGAGGGCCCCTTCTTCTTGGTCTGGGCGGCGGCACGCTTACCCGGCCGGCCCCGGGCGCTGGGGCTCATGTTCGTACCGTCCATCGGCTGCCTTCAGCGGTGTCCTCGACCGCAACACCCGCCGCGGCCAGCTGGTCACGAATGGCATCCGAGGCCGGGTAGTCCTTGCGCGCCCTGGCCGCCTTGCGTTGCTCGAGTGCAACACCGACGAGTGCATCGATGACTTCCGCGGTCGCCGTTGCGGAGCCGCTGCTGCTCGC
The DNA here is from genome assembly GCA_013811975.1 of Geodermatophilaceae bacterium. GTDB lineage: Bacteria > Actinomycetota > Actinomycetes > Mycobacteriales > Geodermatophilaceae > JACCQS01. The sequence goes on from JACCUF010000425.1 coordinate 3,212, forward strand.
CCACGGCTCAGCGAGCGGATCCAGGCCGAGGATGGCCAGCATCGCGCGTACCGACCCCAGCATCCCGCGCACCTGCACATCGTCGCCCGCAGCGAGGGCGGCATTGCCGCTGCGGACGATCTCGTGGATACACGCCACTGCGGTCGGCGTACCGAGATCGTCGTCCATCGCGGCGGCGAAGTCGGCGCAGAGCACCGGGATCCCGGCATCGGCGCCGACCCGCTCGCAGGCCCGGGCGACGAATCCTTCGATCCGGGCGTATGCGGCCGCGGCTTCGGCTAGCGCACCCTCGGAGAATTCCACGGGAGACCGGTAATGCGGCGCCACGAGGTAGTAGCGCAACGCCGCGGGGGGTACCCGCTTGATCACCTCGCTGACCAGCAGGGCGTTGCCGACCGACTTGCTCATCTTCTCGCCGGTCAGGTTCAGCATCGCGTTGTGCATCCAGACCCGCGCGAATGGGCGGCCGGCAGCGCGCGACTGGGCGAGTTCGTTCTCGTGGTGCGGGAAGCGCAGGTCCAACCCGCCACCGTGGATGTCGAATTCGTCGCCCAGGTACTTCCCGGCCATCGCCGAGCACTCGAGGTGCCAACCCGGACGCCCCCGACCCCACGGGGTGGCCCAGGACGCGGTCGTGGGCTCGCCGGGTTTGGCGCCCTTCCAGAGCGCGAAGTCCCGCGGGTCGCGCTTGCCGCGCGGATCGGCGTCCGCTGCGGGCTCCATGTCGTCGATCCGCTGACCGGACAACTCGCCGTAGGGGGACCAGGACTGTACGTCGAAGTAGACGTCCCCCGACCCGTCGGTCGCTGGATAGGCATGACCGGCGCCAATCAGGGCCTCGA
>JACCUF010000427.1 GCA_013811975.1 Geodermatophilaceae bacterium
CCAAGAGCGTCGCCAAGCCGGGCAAGGGGTCCGGCAAGCCGCTCGTCATCGTCGAGTCCGGCTCGAAGGCAAAGACGATTTCGGGCTATCTCGGTGGTGACTACATCGTCGAGGCCAGCGTCGGGCATATCCGTGACCTGCCACGCAATGCAGCCGACGTTCCCGCCGCGTACAAGGGCCAGGCTTGGGCGCGGCTCGGCGTCAACGTCGACAACGGATTCGAGCCGCTCTATGTGGTGAGCACCGACCGCAAGAAACAGGTCAACCGGCTCAAGTCACTGGTCAAGGACGCCAGCGAGCTCTATCTGGCCACGGACGAGGACCGTGAGGGAGAGGCGATCGCCTGGCATCTGATCGAGACCCTCAAGCCCACCGTCCCGGTCCGCCGGATGGTCTTCCACGAAGTCACCCGGGAGGCGATCCTCACCGCGATCGCCAACCCGCGTGATTTGGATACCTCGCTCGTCGACGCGCAGGAGACGCGTCGGATCCTCGATCGGCTGTACGGGTACGAGGTCTCGCCGGTCCTGTGGAAGAAGGTCATGCCGAAACTCTCGGCGGGGCGGGTGCAGTCGGTGGCGACTCGGATCGTGGTCGAGCGGGAACGCGAGCGGATGCGCTTCGTGGCCGCCGACTACTGGGGCATCGAGGGTGACTTCGCGCTCAGGACCGCGACCACTGCCTCCGACAACGGCGACAGTGGCGAGCCGAAGTCGTTCCGGGCCTCGCTTGCCCTACTGGACGACAGCCGGGTGGCCACCGGCCGGGACTTCGACGCGAGCACCGGGCGGGCCAAGAGCGACGTCGTACATCTGGACGAATCCTGGGCCCGTGGCCTGGTCGCTCGCCTGGGAGGCGCCGACTTCACGGTCACGCGAACCGAGGAGAAGCCTTACCGGCGGCGTCCGTACCCGCCGTTCATGACCTCGACGTTGCAGATGGAGGCCGGCCGAAAGCTGCGCTGGTCGTCGGCGACCGTGATGCGGGTGGCCCAACGGCTGTACGAGAACGGCCACATCACCTATATGCGGACCGACTCCACGACCCTGTCTGAGACCGCATTGTCCGCTGCCCGCAAACAGGCGCGGGAGTTGTACGGCGACGCGTACATACCCGCCGAGCCACGCCGCTATACCCGCAAGGTCAAGAACGCCCAGGAGGCACACGAGGCGATCCGCCCGTCCGGGGATGCCTTCCGCACCCCCGGTCAGCTCGCCGGAGCGCTGTCCTCGGATGAGTTCCGGCTCTACGAGCTGATCTGGAAGCGGACAGTCGCCTCACAGATGGCCGATGCCGTGGGTACCAGCCTGTCGGTCCGGCTGACCGGCACCTCGTCCACCGGCGAGGTGGCCGAGTTCTCGGCCAGCGGCAAGACCATCACCTTCCCTGGCTTCCTGCGGGCCTACGTCGAGAGCTCAGACGACGAGACGGCCGAGAACGAGGACAGCGAACGTCGGCTCCCGGCGCTGTCTCGCGGCCAGGAATTGACCGCGAGGGAGCTGGAGCCAAAGGGACACAGCACCTCTCCGCCGGCTCGCTACACCGAACCGAGTCTCGTTGGCGCGATGGAGGAGCTGGGTATCGGTCGTCCGTCGACGTACGCCTCGATCATGCAGACCATCCAGGATCGCGGGTACGTCTGGAAGAAGGGCGCGGCGCTGGTCCCCTCGTTCGTGGCTTTCGCGGTCGTCGGATTACTCGAGCAGAACTTCGCCCGGTTGGTCGACTACGGATTCACCGCCTCGGTCGAGGGCGATCTGGACGATATTGCAACCGGGGAACGGCGCGGCGTCGACTGGCTGACCCGGTTCTACTTCGGTAGCGATACCGGACAGGAAGGCGGAATCGCGCGGTCAGGCGGTCTGAAGAAGCTGGTGTCAGAACGCTTGGGGGACATCGATGCCCGGGGCGTCAACTCGATCCCGCTCAGGGCCACCTATGACGGCAAGCCGGTCGTCGTACGGGTCGGGCGGTACGGCCCGTACCTGCAGGCCGACGGGGACGACGGGGAGCGGGCTAGCCTTCCCGACGACATCGCCCCGGACGAGCTCACCCAGGAGCGGGTGGCGGAGTTGCTGTCCGCGCCGAGCAGCGATCGGAGCCTGGGCCCCGACCCGGAGACCGGGCACACGATCATGGTCAAGGCAGGTCGGTACGGCCCGTACGTATCGATGGTGTTGCCCGAGGGATCGGACGAGAAGCCGCCCACGGCAAGCCTATTCGCGTCCATGACTCCGGAGACGGTGACCCTGGAGCAGGCTCGGCAGTTGCTGACGCTGCCGCGCCCCGTCGGTGAGCTGGACGGCGAAAGGGTCGAGGCACGCAACGGCCGCTATGGCCCGTATCTGTCCAAGGGCACCGACTCGCGGTCACTGGATGCCGAGGAGAAGCTGTTCACCGTCACCCTGGACGAGGCCCGAGCGCTGTTCGCCCAGCCGAAGCTGCGCGGCCGTCGCGGTGCCGCGGCGCCGCCGCTCAAGGAGCTCGGTGACGACCCGAGCACCGGAAAACCCATGGTGGTCAAGGACGGCCGGTTCGGACCGTACGTCACCGACGGCGAGACCAACGCCAGCCTGCGCAAGGGCGACGAGGTGGAGACGCTGACTGTGCAGCGGGCCATTGAACTGCTCGCCGACCGACGGGCGCGCGGCCCTGCACCGAAAAGGGTGACCAAGAAGGCGACCGCGAAGAAGGCGACCGCGAAGAAGGCGACCGCGAAGAGGGCGACCGCGAAGAGGGCGACCGCGAAGAAGGCAGCAATAGAGAAGGCAACGGCCGACTCCGCCGGCTGACCCTCTGCAGTTTTCGGATCGGATCAGGCAGGGTGCCGCCTACCACGTGCCGACGAAGGATTCCCACGGGCAGGGTGCCGTCTACGGTGCCCCCGGCCAGACCACAACCGGCTCAGTTTCGTTGCAGGAGTTCCAGCCGGTTGCCGACGGGGTCGGGGACGTAACAGCGCCGGAACCCGGGGAAGTTCTCGTCCCAGCTGACTTCGTGCCCGGCTGAGGTGCACGCGGCGGCCGCCGAGTCCAGGTCGGTGCAGATGAGTCCGGGATGGGCCCTGCGCGCCGGGTGGAAGTCCTCCTCGACGCCGCAATGGATCTCTGCGGTGCCGCTTCGAAACCACACTCCGCCACGCGCTGCCAGCACCGGCGGCTTCGTCAGTTCGGTCATCCCGAGCACGTCGCCGTAGAAGGCACGCAGGAGGTCCTCGGACCCAGCCGGACACGACACTTGGACGTGATGCACACCGTCGATCACACCCGCTCCTCTCGTCGTGCCACCGCGAAAACCCTACGGAAGGCAAGGATGACCCGGCCAGCACTATCAGCGGGGTAGGCAACTCGAAGGAGGCCGGCGTACTGGCTGGTGAACGCCTGCGCGTCTGCATCACCGAGTACAGCCAGGACCGGGCGAAGCGCCGTACCACTGGTCCAGTGGAGCACCGGATCCTGGCCGCTCAAGACGTGCAGGTACGTGGTCTCCCAGGCATCGACGGTCAGGCCGGCCTCGGTGAGGATCCGGAAGTAGACCATTGCATCGAAGACCGAATTCGCGCCACGCAGGGCACCCTCCATCTTGTCAGTCCACTGTGGAGACTCAGCGAGTTCGCGGAGCAGAGTGTGCGACGGCGCTTCGGCGGGCTCGGTCGCGTCAACCCTGGCAAGCAGATCGAGGAAGGGACGGGACCGCTCGTCGGCGTACTGCCGGTAAGTTCGGGCGTCCCAGGTGTCCGTGCTCTCCGGACTCGGCATTGCTCGATCCTTACAAAGCCCGATTCTCACAGACACGGGGCCGCACGCCGACGAGCACAGCCAAAGGCGTCGCGGGAGAGTCGTAGGGCACCGATACCGTTCGACGCGTGCTGTTCGTTCCCGGCAAGCGACCCGTGGCGCTGGCCGGACGGACGACCTACCCACTCTGGCTCTCGTGACTCAGCCAAGCGCCGAGCCCCCTCC
>JACCUF010000257.1 GCA_013811975.1 Geodermatophilaceae bacterium
TCAGTGCGTACGCCCCGCGCGTCGGTCGGGAAGAGGCGCCCGTACGCCCCGGGCGGGCCGAACTCGAAGGGTGCGCCCAAGGCGTCACCGACCACCGAGCCGATCAACGCGCCGACCACTCGATGCGCCCTCGGCATCCCCGCCCCGGCTGTATCCCTGCGATTATGGAGCTGGGGCCGCCTAGCGGCCGAATTCGTGGTCACAGCTCCATGATCGCGGCTAGCTGTAGAATGTCAAAATGTCGTACCCCCGTGCCACACTTGGAGTCTCAGGGGGAGGGACCCATCATGGAACATGAACTTCGTTGGTTGCGCGCCTACGTCATCGACTGCCTCGAGGAGACCTTCGGGGAGCCGCCGGATACCGACGGTGGTGGGGAGCCTGCATTCCGGCAGGGCACCGCCGCCTGCTTCGTCAACTGCCACGACGGCGGCTTCCCGGTCGTACGGGTCTGGGCTGTCGCGGTCACGGGGGTCCGGTCCTCGGCGAAGCTGCTGCGGGAGATCAACGACGTCAACGCTCTGACGAAGACCGCGCATGTCTATTACAGCGACGGGCTCGTCTATGTCGAGCAGACCCTGCACGCCCACGGTGTGGACGACCAGACCCTTGGGCAGGCCGTCGTCGCCGTCTCGGGTGTCGCCAACGACATCGGTTCGCTGATGGCGATGACCTTCGGCGGCGACACCCCCTATCCGGCCGACCTCGAGGACGTGGACGCCCACGACGAGGCCGCCTGATCGCAGCGCCACGGTTGGCTGGCCGGCCGGCCCGGCCCCTGACGCCGACGGCGGGGTGCGTGCGCTCGTCGTCTGCGGGTTTGCTTCCTACCTATCGTTGCAGGGTGCACCCGAGTCGAACCGGCTCCGCGCAGGTGCACGGCACTGGACGAAGCTGCGGCGCGCTTGCGAGGGTTGGGGTGAGATGAGCAGGACGGCGGACTTCGGCGACCTCGGTTGGGGCCCGGGCGCCAGCGCTCGACTGATCCCGGCGCAGCCGTCCTTCGCGACCTATTCCGAGCGGGAGTTCGCCGAGGCCCTCGCCCAGCAGCTTCCCGACAACGTGGTCGTGATCGCCAATCAGCGGTTCACCGACCGGGACGGCGACCGTGAGGCCGACTTGATCGTGATGTGGCCTGACTTCGGCATCGCGGTGATCGAGGTCAAGGGCGGCCTGATCCATCTGATCGACGGGCAGTGGCGCCAGCCCTGGAGGAACGCCCGCGGTTGGAAGCCGATCAACCCGGTCGAGCAGGCGCTGAAGGCCAAGTACGCGCTGCGCGACTACCTCCACCAACACCCGAGGTGGTCACGCGGCAACCCTCGCCTCATACACATGCTCGGCCTGCCGGCCACCCGACTCGACGATGACTTCCACGCACCGGATGCACCTCGCTGGCTGGTCATGGACCGCACCGACCTGCCCTATCTCGCGGACCGGATTGCTTCGGCTCTGCGCAATGTGCAGGGACAACCACCCGCTCCGACCGGCAAGGACGTCGACCTACTGTTGGACTGTGTCGCGGGCGCGGCGATCCCACAGCGGGATCTGCTGGACCGTCTCCTCGAGCGCGAGGACACCTGCGAACTGCTCAGTGAGGATCAGGGGCGAATCCTCGACCTGGTAGCCAGCCACACCCGGGTCGAGATCCGAGGCGGGGCGGGATCGGGCAAGACCTGGCTCGCCGTCGAGAAGGCCCGCCGATTGACCACATCGGGAAAACGGGTCGCGCTCATGTGCTACTCGCGCGGCCTGGCCGAGTACCTCACCCGACGGGTGGACACGTTCGCGCGAAACCAGCGCCCCGCCTACGTCGGGACCTTTCACTCTCTGGGCATCGGCTGGGGCGTGCCACCCGGCTCCGAGGATGACTCCGCCTACTGGGAAGAGCAGCTCCCCGAACTCATGGTGCCGCTGGCCGGCGATCGACCGCTCTTCGATCGTTTCGATGCGATCGTGATCGACGAGGCACAGGACTTCGCCGAGACCTGGTGGCCAGCCGTACGCGCCGCTCTGCGTGACCCGCAAGCCGGCGAACTGTACGTGTTCTCCGACGAGCATCAGCGGGTCTTCGCCCGACAAGGACGTCCGGACGTGCCCCTGCTCGGCCTCGACCTGAGCGAGAACCTGCGCAACACCAAGCAGATCGCGCAGTCCTTCAACAGCCTCGCGCCGGCCCTCATGAAGTTGCGCGGCGGCAACGGCCTCCCGGTCGGCTTCATCCAGTGCTCCTCGGAGACCGCGATCGAGGCTGCCGACGGCGCGATCGAAGCGCTGCTCGGCAAGGGGTGGCCGCCAGGAGCCCTGGCGCTGCTGACGACCGGCTCCCGGCACGACTACCAACGCGAACTGCAGGCGCAGGGCCAGGACTCGTACTGGGCCTCCTTCTGGGAGACCGAGTACCCGTTCTACGGACACGTCCTTGGCTTCAAAGGACTCGAGCGACCGGTTGTCGTGTTGGCCGTCAACGGTTTCCGGGACGACAGCCGGGCCCAAGAGATGCTCTACGTCGGCCTGTCCCGGGCCCGAGACCTGCTCGTGGTCTGCGGCGACATCGACGTGATCAAACGCGTCGGCGGTGACGGAGTCGTACAACGCCTCACCAAGGCCACCAAACCCACCAAGCCGAGCGCCGATCCCTCTCGCGCCTGACGCAGAGAGGCCTGGCAGATCTCTGACGCTCCGGTGACCGGTTCGCTCATCGCTGGTAACCCGCCCCGGGCTGTGTTTCGATCGTCGTATGGCTCAGGACACCGGCGTACGGCCGGAAACGGAAAGCCGAACGACGCGGATCCTTCCGGCCGCACTGCGGGTCACCGCCGGGCTGCTGTGGCTGTCCAACGTCGGTTGGAAGACGCCACCGGATTTCGGCAGGTCCGCAGATGGCTGCTCCGGCCTGTGCGGCCTCGTCGAGGAGGGCAGTGAGGTGGCCGTCCTACCGCCGTGGGGCTGGCTGCTGGAAAACGTCGTCTCGCCGAACCTGGCTGTGTTCGGGTACGTGACTCTTGCCGTCGAGTTCCTCCTCGCGGTGCTGCTGCTGTCCGGCACCCTGACCAGAGGAGCGGCGCTGCTGGGGCTGGGCCAGAGCATCGCGATCGGACTGAGCGTGGCCAACGCCGACGGCGAGTGGTACTGGAGCTACCTGCTGATGGCAGTGCTGCACTTCGCCGTGTTTGCCATGGCTGCCGGCCGGTTCTATGGCGTGGACGCGCTCTTGCGCCGACGCGGGAACCTGCCCAGGCGTCTCGAGGCGCTGACGTGAGCAAGCAGGTCCGGTTCAGGGTGGCGGCAATAGTCGCGGCCTACGCACTCGTCGTCATCGTGGCGAACGCCCGGAATGGTCTGCTGCCCAGCACGTTCACCCGCGAGTGGGTACTCTTCGGCGGTGGTGCCTTCCCAGGTGACTTCGGACGCAACATCTTCGCCGGCTCGATCGGCCTCGGCGTCGTGCTGTTGCTGCTGGCCGCGGCTGTGGCTGTGACCGCAGGACGACCTGCGGCTCGCTTCGTCGGGGCGTTGGCAGTCGCGTTCGGGGTACTGCTGGTCGCGCTCTACAGCAGCAGCGGCAACATCCTGGCCGCCAAACCCGCCGGTGCCGCTGTGTTCGCCGCGGTCGGCCTGTTTCTGCTGGCCTCCTCGCTGGTTAAGGAGTCGCGCCGATGACGACGGCGACGGGGGCCGCGACGGCGACGACGGGTGGCGCCCGGGTGCCGCTACTGGATGCCGCAGGCGCGCCGCTGACCGCCCGCCGGTACTTCGGTGCCGGTGACCCGGGCCCCATCGTTGCCGCGCTCGCCTCGGTCCCGGAGCTGCTCGAGGTCACGCTGCCCTTCCTGTCCACGGTGCTGGGCGCCTCCGCGCTGGATGTGCGTACGAAGGAGATCGTCATCGTGCGCACCTCGGCACTGCAGGAGTGCCGCTACTGCGTGGACGCCCACTCGGTGGTGGCGTTGGACACCGGGCTGACCGTGGCGGAGGTCCGAACCTTGTCCGGTGCAGGTCCGGCCAGCCTGCCCGACGCCGCCGAGGCGGCCCTGCTGGACTGGATCGACGCGGTGGCCGGAGCCACGGGTGCCGTGCCGGACTCGGTGGCCGCTCGGTTGCGGACTGCCTACCGAGACTTCGAGATCGTCGAGCTGACCTTGCTGATCGGTGCCACGATGATGCTGAACCGGTTCTGTACGGCGCTGTCGCTGCCCACCTCAGCCGAGGTCGCGGCCCGGCTGGCCGAGGAGGGATTGGCATGACTGCGATTGCCGAGGCCGTCACCGCCGGCGAGCTCCCCGGCCGGGTGTGGATGTACAGCAACTACCACTGCAATCTGGCCTGCTCGTACTGCCTGACGGAATCCGGCCCGGGCGTGTCCCGCCGTGAGCTGACCGGTGAGCGGATGAT
>JACCUF010000291.1 GCA_013811975.1 Geodermatophilaceae bacterium
TGCGCGGCTAAACACGCATTCAAAAGGCGTTCGTCGAATCAGCTATCTCGGGCGGCCAGGCCGGAAAGAATCCGAACGGAACGTCATATCCGATTGCCTCCGGATGGTGCGGCTCACTGCACGGGGACGTCCCCCTTCTCACTTGAGTAGCACGTTCTGAAGACTGCCGAGGGTGCCCTGGTGAACGCCCCGTCGAGTGGTCCGGGTGGCTGTTGGACCGTGCGCAGTGAGTTGGGCACCACAGTGTCACGATAGATCAACTTGGCCAGTCGGCTTGACTAGCCAACACGAATTGCGGTCCTGTCCCGGAAGCAGTGTGCGAGAACCGGCAGTAATCCGGCTGAAACTGCCGATATCGGCACATTGCTTGGCTTGCCGAAGTGCACTCGAGTCCGCGACGGCGGCGTAATTGGGGCGACGTGGTGAGCATGTGGGACGTAGGTTGCGGCCGTGCTCTCGCTCACCGACCTCGGCTGGAACCCACAGCGCTCCGACGCGCCGGCAACAGGCGATTGCGTCGTCGGCAGAGTCTCCCGTGTGGATCGGGGGATCGTGTCGGTGCTGACTACGGGTGGCCCGACGCGCATTCGGATTCCGAATCGTCTACTGGCCACGCAGGACTCCGATCAGCTCCCGTCGGTGGGGGATTGGGTGCTGCTGGCCGGAGAAGAGATCGACCGCGTGCTTGCCCGGACGAGCGCGGTGACCCGCAAGGTCGCCGGGGAACGTACCCGAGCTCAGGTCGTGGCAGCCAACATCGATGTGGTCTTCGTCGTCGATGACGCCAGCGCACCGCCGAAGGGTCGACGCATCGAGCGCTATCTTGCGCTGGCCTGGGAAAGCGGCGCCCTGCCCGTCGTGCTGCTGAACAAGACTGATGCCACCCAGGACGCCGAAAGTGCCGTCGAACACGCCCGTGCTGTGTCATTAGGCGTCGACGTACACGCGGTGAGTGCCCGTACCGGCGCCGGGCTCGAGCTGTTGACCAAACACCTTGCACGCGGTCGCACCGTCGTATTGATCGGCCCGTCCGGCGTTGGAAAGTCCAGTCTGGTCAACGCCTTTCGTGGCAATAGGGCAATGGTCACCCAGGACTTGCGATCAGACGGGAAGGGTCGGCACACCACCGCTTACCGAGAAATGCACCCGCTCCCGTCCGGTGCGCTACTGATCGACACCCCGGGTTTGCGCGAGGTGGGACTGTGGGCCAGCGAGGACGGACTCGACCACACGTACGCCGACGTCGTGGAACTCGCAGCCCAGTGCCAGTTTCGGGACTGCGCGCACCGCACCGAGCCAGGTTGCGCGGTGGCGGCGGCCATCGACACAGGCGACCTGGATCCGGCCAGGTTCGCATCCTGGCTGAAGCTGCAGCGCGAGGTGGCGCGAATCCAGGATCGGCGGTCTGGGTGGGAGCGGGCTCAGGCCGCGGCACAACTACGTGCGCGACAGCGCTCGTACAAGGCGGCTCGCGACCTCGAGCGGCCCCGCCGACCGCTCTAGTCCCGCCGCGGTGGTTAGGCTCCGCGGCCGTGCGGGTTCTGGTGATCGGTTCCGGGGGGCGCGAACACGCCCTTTGCATTGCCTTGGCCGACGATCCGGCGGTGACGGCGTTGGCCTGCGCCCCGGGAAATGCCGGCACGGCCGTGCTGGCCCCGCCGCCGTACCCCGTTGAGGGCATCGGTCCCGGCGTCACGGCCGAGACCAGCGACGCCTCGACTTGGCAGCCGCGGTCCCCGGAACAGATCGCCGCGGTCGCGCTGGGTTGGGCGGCCGATCTGGTGGTCATCGGGCCAGAAGCGCCGCTCGTGGCTGGAGCAGCCGATGCCGTCCGGACCGTTGGCATCGCCTGCTTCGGGCCCTCCCGAGAAGCCGCCGCGCTGGAAGGTTCGAAGACTTTCGCCAAAGATGTGATGACCGCCGCCGGCGTGCCCACGGCCGCCGCGGTCACCGCCACCTCGCAAGCTGCACTCGAGACCGCGCTGGACCGGTTCGGCGCACCATACGTCGTCAAGGACGACGGGCTCGCCGCTGGAAAGGGCGTGGTCGTCACAGCGGATCGGAAGGTCGCCACCGCGCATGGGGAGGCGGTCCTGGCTGGTGGGCGCCCCGTCGTCGTCGAGGACTACCTCGACGGCCCCGAGGTCTCCCTGTTCGCGGTCACCGACGGCACAACCGTCCTGGCATTGCAGCCGGCGCAGGATTTCAAGCGCATCGGTGACGGGGACACCGGACCGAACACTGGCGGCATGGGTGCCTACTCGCCTTTGCCTTGGGCCCCACCGGAACTTGTCTCTGACGTGATGGTCTCTGTGCTGCAACCCACGGTGGATGAGATGGCGCAACGGGGTACGCCGTTCACCGGTCTGCTCTACGCCGGATTGGCCCTGACCTCACGGGGAGTACGGGTGGTCGAGTTCAACGCGCGGTTCGGTGACCCCGAGACCCAGGCCGTCCTGCCGTTGCTGGCTACCCCGCTGGCCGGGCTACTCCATGCAGCCGCGACCGGCCGGCTGGCCGATCACGAGCCGCTGCAATGGCGCTCGGGGGCAGCCGTCACCGTCGTCGTGGCCGCACCTGGTTACCCCGACAATCCGCGGACCGGGCAGGTCGTACGCGGTGCCGACGACATCCAAATGCGCCACGCCGGGACCGTACGAGATGCTGACGGGCAGGTTTGGGCTGCGGGCGGCCGCGTTCTCTCAGTAGTGGGCACGGGTCCAGATCTGAGTACCGCTCGTAGGGCCGCATACGACGCCGTACACAGGGTCGGCCTCGAAGGAGGTCAGTACCGCAGCGATATCGCGCAGGCCGCGGCCGAGGGCAGGATCACCTTGCCCTGACCGGCCGATCGCCATTGCCAGGGCTGACAACACCCGTCGTGCTCGGGTCTGACGTCACCGGCGCACCGTCTTCGTCCTCGGGTTCGCCCGGAACTGGAGCCTTCGGGTCGTCTTGCCGGTGGGTGCGGCGCATCAAGTACGCGGTAGCGACATTCGTGCACGCCACGATCGGTACCGCGATGAGCGCCCCGAAGATGCCGCCCAGGAGCAGGCCGGCAGCGATCGCCAGGACGACGGCCAGCGGATGGACCTGCACCGCGCGTCCGAGCAGCAAAGGCTGCAGGACATGGCCCTCGAACTGCATGACC
>JACCUF010000295.1 GCA_013811975.1 Geodermatophilaceae bacterium
GTGGTCACCTGGCGAACCTTGACCTTGCCCTTGTACACCCACGGCCGCTCGGCGATCGTGCCGATGGCCAGGATCGCCGACTCCCCAGGGTTGAGGATCGGCGTCCCGGTGTCCACGCCGAAGACGCCGACGTTGGTGATCGTGATCGTGCCGCCGGACATATCGGCCGGGGAGGTGCGTCCGGCCCGCGCGGTCTCGGTCAGCTCGGCCAGGGCGCCAGCCAACTCGGCGCTCGAGAGCGCACCGGCGTCCTTGATGTTGGGCACGATCAAGCCGCGCGGTGTGGCCGCGGCGATTCCCAGGTTCACGTACTCCTTGACCACGATCTCCTGGGCTGCCTCGTCCCACGAGGAGTTGATCATCGGGTGTCGCCGTACGGCCCGGAGCAGGGCCTGTGCGATGAACAACAGCGGTGATGTCTTGAGCTCCCGGAACTCCGGCCTGGCGGCTAGCCTCCCGCGCAGGGCCATCATCCGGGTGACATCGACGGTCACCCATTCGGTGACGTGCGGGGCGGTGAACGCGCTGCTCACCATCGCCGCGGCAGTGTGCTTGCGGACCCCCTTGATCGGTACGCGCTGCTCCCGCCCGACCGGATCGAAGTCTTGAGTCCGGTCCTCCTGATCCGGAGCGGCATGCTCGGCAGCTCCGTTGGAGTGCGCGTCGATGTCGGCGCGGGTCACCGCGCCGTCCAGTCCCGACCCGGTCACCGAGTCGAGGTCGATTCCCAGTGCCTTGGCGTACTTGCGAACCGGCGGCTTGGCCTTGGCGCGCGTACCTTCCTGAGTCGCCGGCTGCACGGTCACCGACGACGCGGAGTCCTCCGGCTCACCAGCAGCGTGCGCTTCGGCGGCCCGACCCATCTCGAGGCCACCGTGTCGGACCGGCTTGGCGTCCATGTCCGGCGCGGTGGCCAACAGCGGCGGCAAGCCCTCCTGAAGCTGCGGTCCCGGACCCTGGCCGGCCGTGCTGGGCGTAGCCCTGCGGGGACGTCGTTTGGCTACCGTCGTCCGCGGGCCATACCCGACAAGGACCGCGGTACGCCCGCCTGGTGCCGGCCCACCGATCAGACCCGGTTCGATCGCCTGGTCGTCGCCGGCGACGGACACCTCGGCAAGGGTCTCATCCGACGGCGGTAGCCCTCCCGGACCCGCGTCACCCGAGGCAGATTCGACATCAGCACGCGGCTGGGGCTCAGACGTGGCGGCACTACCAGGTTCGGTCTCGATCGTGATGATCGGTGCGCCGACGTCCACAGTGGACCCCGGTTGGTATAGCAGCTCGGTCACCACGCCCGCGTACGGACAGGGCAATTCGACCGCGGCCTTGGCGGTTTCGACCTCGACGATCGGCTGGTTGATCACAACCGTTTCGCCGACGGCAACGAGCCACTGCAGTATCTCCCCCTCGGTCAGGCCCTCGCCCACATCGGGAAGTCTGAACTGCTTGAGCGCCATTGGAGTCCCTTCCGCAAAGCCGTCAATCGATCCGATCCTTCGGGCCTGACACCGGTCGTCGTCTCGCGCCGGGATCGCCGGGCGGACACGTCGGCCGCAGTGTTTATCCTGACACGATGTTGATGTCGATCCTCAAAGGAGCCGCCGCCGGTGCCGCTGGCACGACGGCGCTCAACGCGACCACCTATCTGGACATGACCGTGCGTGCCCGTCCGACGAGCAGTACACCGGAGGACACCGTCGAGAAGCTGGCCGAGGTCAGTCACCTCAAGATCCCCGGTACGGGCGAGGACCGGGACAACCGATTAGCGGGGCTCGGCCCACTGAGTGGAATTGCTACCGGTGTCGCGATCGGCGCGCTGCTGGGGCTCACTCGCTCGCTGGGCTGGCGCCCCCCAGTCGCCGTCGGCTCGGTGGCGGCCACCCTTGCCGTGCTCGTGGGGGCGAACGGGCCGATGACCGCCCTCGGCATCACCGATCCACGAACCTGGTCGCTCGAATCATGGGTCGCTGACGTCGTGCCGCACGTTGCGTACGGCATCGTCACGGCTGCGACGCTGGACGGTCTCGCCGCCTAAGCCGTTCGTGGACTGTGCGTTTCAAAAGGCCAACGAGCGGTCGACTGCTTCCAATACTCGGTCGAGATCTGGCAGATAGTCCTCTTCGAGCTTGCTCGGCGGGTACGGGGTGTCGTACCCACCGACTCTGAGCACCGGAGCCTCGAGTTCGTAGAAGCATGCCTCGGTGATCCGGGCCGAGAGTTCGGCACCAAGACCCAAGTTGGATGGCGCCTCGTGGACGACGACGCAACGTCCGGTACGGCGAACCGAAGCCAGCACCGGCCCCATGTCGAGCGGGGAGATCGTGCGCAGGTCGAGGACCTCGACGCTGATCCCCTCCTCCTCTGCCGCCGAGGCAGCCTGTAGCGCGGTCTTGACCATCGGCCCGTAGGCCAGCACGGTCACCTGGCTACCCTCACGTACCAGTCGGGAGGCGAACAGGGGCTCCGGCGTGGCCTCGGTGTCGAGTTCGGCCTTTTCCCAATAACGCCGCTTGGGTTCGAAGAACACGATCGGGTCAGGGTGAGCGATGGCCTGCTGGATCATCCAGTAGGCATCGACCGGATTGGAGCAGGCGACGACCTTGAGGCCGGCTGTGTGTGCGAAGTAGGCCTCGGGCGACTCGCTGTGGTGCTCGACCGCGCCGATACCGCCGCCGAACGGGATCCGGATGACGATCGACATCGGCAGCCGGCCACGGGAGCGGGCGTGCAGCTTCGCGACCTGGCAGACGATCTGGTCGTAGGCGGGGTAGACGAAGCCGTCGAACTGGATCTCGACGACCGGTCGGAAACCGCGCATCGCCAAACCGACTGCCGTTCCCAGGATTCCGGATTCGGCGAGCGGAGTATCGATGACCCGATCCTCGCCGAAGTCCTTCTGAAGACCGTCGGTGACCCGGAAGACGCCGCCGAGCTTGCCGATGTCCTCGCCCATCAGCAGGACCTTGGCGTCGTCCTCCATCGCCTTGCGCAAGCCCATGTTGAGGGCCTTGCCAAGAGTGACCGGCGAGGTGCTCATGCGTGGCTGTCCTGGTCGGAGAAACCGGCCTGATAGGCCAGGAAAGTGTCTCGCTGCTCTTCGAGATAGGGGGTGATCTCGGCGTAGGTGTTTTCGAACATCGAGACCGGGTCGGGGTCAGGCATCTCCATGGTGCCGCTGCGGACCCGAGCGGCCAACTCGTCGGACTCTGCCTGGATCGCGTCGAAGAATGCTGCGTCGGCTTGGCCGGATCGCACGAGATAGGCCTTGAGTCGTTCGATCGGATCCTTGAGTTTCCAGGCCTCCATCTCACTGGCCAGCCGATACCGACTCGGGTCGTCGGAGGTTGTGTGCGCGCCCATCCGGTAGGTGTAGGCCTCGATGAGGGTCGGGCCCTGGCCGCTGCGTGCCGCCTCGAGCGCCCGTCGCGTTACCGCGAGTACGGCCAGGACGTCGTTGCCATCCACCCTGATGCCCGGAAAGCCGAACCCACTTGCCCTGCGGTACAACGGGATTCGGGTCTGCTTCTCGATCGGTTCGCTGATGGCGTACTGATTGTTCTGGCAGAAGAAGACCACCGGTGCGTCGAAGACCGCCGCGAAGATGAATGCCTCGTTGACATCGCCCTGGCTGGTGGCACCGTCGCCGAAGAAGGCGAGGCAGGCGCCCTGTCCTTCGTCACGCTGCATGCCCATCGCGTAGCCGACGGCGTGCAGGGTCTGCGCGCCGATCACGATCGTGTAGAGGCTGAACTTCGACTCGATCGGGTCCCACGAGCCGCTGTCGCAACCACGGAACAGTCCGATGATCGACAGCGGGTCGATGCCTCGGCACCAGGCCACCCCATGTTCGCGGTAGGTGGGGAAGGCCATGTCGTCGGGCAGTAGAGCGCGGCCGGCGCCGATCTGGGCGGCCTCCTGGCCCAGCAGGCTAGCCCAGATGCCGAGCTCGCCCTGACGCTGCAGTGCGGTCGCCTCGACATCGACCCGGCGTACGAGCGCGAGGTCGCGGTAGAGCGCTTGCACCTCCTCGGCGCTGAGATCGATCGAGTAGTCCGGGTGTTCCACTCGTTCGCCTTCTGGAGTGAGTAACTGGACCAACTCCGGCTGCTCCACAGGACTCGCGACGTCGGCATGGATCGGATCGGAACTGATCGGATCGTGGTGTGGGCCGAACGGATTTGGCTCGAACCCGTGGTGGACGGGTTCAGGTACCTCAGACATGGTGGTCTCCTCGGCGTGGCGTCCGCCCACCGGGATCACCGGTGGTCACGGGGTGGGCTGGGTCTAATACTTGCATGCCGGCCCGTGGGCCCCGGCGAGCCTGCCAGACCACGGGGCAGATCACACCACCTGCAAGTACGGCAAGTAGCGGCCACGAGGTTGAAGTCGCCGTGAGCTTGATTTATTGGTGGATTCCGGCCCGCTTTCTCGGCGTGTCGCCAATAGGGTCAAGATCACCAGGGACGCACAGAGTCAGTCGTCGGTGACCTCGATGTCGATACCGGTGCCGTCGAAGGACAGGTAGCCGGCGACCGAACTGGCCTCGGCGAACGGGGCCTCGTAGAACCAAGCTGCATCGGCAATGGTCTGCACCCCCACGTTAAAGCTGCGATATCCGGCAGTGCCCTTGTACGGGCACACGCTGGTCGTCTCACTCGGCCCGAGCAACTCGGTCGCAACATCTGGCTCGGGCAGGTAGTAGCGCACTCCCAACCCGGTCTCGAACAAGGCGATCGCGCGGGTGGTCTCGGCGACGGTTTCACCACCGGCGCGTACGACGATGTGCTGACTCGTGCGGTGGGTGTCCACCCGGTGGAAGGGGTCACGTGGGTGCCCGAACACCTCGTCGTCCTCCTGGTACCAGGTGTCGAGCCGGTCGAAGTAGAAGCCAGCCAACCCGTCCAGCCAGGCTGCCTCAGCCAGCGGGGTGCGGTAGGTCCAGATCGCGTCCTCGACGAATCGGTCTCCAACCTGCAACGAGAAATAGGACGCATCGCCCTTGAACGGGCAGTGCGTCGTAGTGCTGGATTCGACCAGGAGGTAGGCACCGATGTCGGCCAACGGGAGGTACCACTGCGGCAACATTCCCGATTCGTGCAGCAGCCTTCCGTGTCTTGTATCGACCACTGTTTCCCCCGCCAGGACGCCGCGGATGCACATCGTGCAGATAGAGCAGGTGCTTGGGCGCATCCGACAGGTCGGTGTTGAAGCGCTCACGGTTGGCGAAGGCCAGCGGTCCGGTTCCCATGGTCAGCGACATATCTGGTAGTCAACGTCGGACAGCGGC
>JACCUF010000331.1 GCA_013811975.1 Geodermatophilaceae bacterium
AGGAGCAGCGGACGTAGGCTCGCGTCCATGTCGGACAGCGCGGCGGGCAGCGAGTACAACGGCGATGACTTCTACTGTGACGTTGCCATTCCGCATGTTGCCGCGCTCCAGGTCGAGCACAACGACGAGTGGGTCCTGGCTTTTCACCACACCCGGCCGTTCTGGAACACGCACATCGTGGTCGCGCCAAGAAGGCACGTGCGGTCATTGACCACCGTGTCTGAGGGAGACGCAGACCTCATGCGGCGGATGTTCGTGGTCGTGCAAGACATAGCCCGGAAGGTCGAGCACAGGCACGGTGCGGCGTCGGTGGTCACGAATCTCGGCCGCTACCAGGATTCGAAGCACTTTCACGTCCACGTTCACAGCGGCGAACGTCGCCGGAACTGAACGCGCGGATGGGCCGCTGTCGGCCGGACATGCCGATGTGCGGTCGCTCGGAACCACCAGCAGGGAGACTGCGTCCTATGCGCATGACGGCGTCTGTGCGGATAGGCCTCGCCGTACTCGCTTGCGGGATTCTCAGTGCGTGCGCAGGCACCACTGGGGGCGGCGGCGACTGCGTTAGTCACTACGACTCCGTCGCAAGTGCTCCCACTTGGGATGGCTTGAAGGACGCGATGTTGGGGCACAAGGATTGGGGTCGTGTCGTATCGGTGCGGACACAAGCGCGCGGTGACGACGTCGGTGCAGGCGACCAGGATGCCGTGCGCGTGGTGGACCTACTCAACCGGAAAGGCCGACGCCTGGTTCAAGTCGATGTCTGGCGTACCGACAGGGGGGCTTGGCGTGCTGGCGTCTGGAATCAGTGCATCGACTGACCGCCACCGTGGCCTGTGACCAGGTCCGCCGAGCCCTCGACTGCACACCGCCCGCTCGTGCCGAAGCGCGGACGCAGGCCGCGTAGGCCCCACCAGACCTAATCGGGCAGACTGACCGACGTGGACAGACTCGCCAGCAAACGGGTGTACGCCAATTCGTGGTTGGCGGTTCGCGAAGGCACAGTCCGTCGCTCGGACGGGTCGACCGGCACCTACACGGTTGTCGACAGCGCTGACATAGCGCTGATCATCCCGGTCGACGGGGACCAATTGCATCTGGTCGAGCAGTACCGGTATCCGGTCGGCAGTCGGCGCTGGGAGTTTCCTTCTGGAACCGCGGAAGCGTCGATGAGCGGGTCGACGCAGACGCGGCGGCGGTAGCCGGACGCGAACTACGCGAAGAGACAGGACTCCTGGCCGGCGGACTGACTCCGCTCGGCACGCTTGACGTCACGCCAAGCACCCTGAGCCAGCGGTGCAGCGTCTTCCTAGCGACTGGCCTGACGCATGGCGAACCTCAGCGGGAATCAGAGGAGCAGGACATGCAGTCGGCCTGGTTCGCCCGTAGCGACGTGGAGCGGATGATCAGCGACGGCACCATCTCCGACGGGAAGTCCATCGCGGCATATGCGCTGCTGCTCACAAGCGGGGCGTTGCCGGGCGGGTGAACCGTGTAGGTTCACCCCCTGCACGAAGCGGCCATCGCCTCCTGCACCCGAGTCACCGGCCAGGTCCATCGACCTCGGCAGCCGGCCAGACACTGCCAACGCGGTGCCTCGGTGCCGCACGATGAGCTCGGCGAACGCGCCCCGGTCACCGGCACGGGCAGCCTCCACCAACCCAGCATCAGCCCGCCCGTCGAAGCGTCGCCTGCTCACACCCCGTAGTGTGCCGGCGAACCTGCAGGGGTAGCGGTCTACCGAAGACTTCCGCCCCCACCTGGCACCTCACTACGACCGTGCATATGCCGATGTGCGAGTTTCCTGGTCCCGACAGCCGTCCCTGGAATAGGTTGCACGGTTAGTCGATCAGTGCCAACATGTGGGCCGCCTGATCCTCCGTGGTGCCCGGCGGGTTGCGCAGGAAGGCGCCGTTGCCAGGCAACAGCATGGCCAGCCAGAAGGCGGCCCAGAGCGTGCGGTAAGCAACCATTCGTTCCCGCTCATTCTCTGACAGTCCGACCGCGTCGACGAGTTCCTCCGGATCGAGGACCCCGGTAAGGCGACCAGCGATGTGTTCGACGTGGTCGGCGAGCTCGTAAGCCGGATCAGTGAGCCCGCCGTCCTCAAAGTCCACGAGGCGACAGGTTGCGCCGTCCCACAGGATGTTGGTTGGGTTGAGGTCGGAGATCCCGAGGGCCACCAGTTGCGGCTCCGGAAGGATGTCGGAACGGGAAAGCCAGGCGAGGGTTGCGTCGACGCTCTCGGCCACAAGTGCTGGGTCGCGGCACTCGATGAGGTCGTAGGAGTCGCTGAGCCACTCCTTCAAGGTCTGACGTTGGGTGGTGGGACCGTAGCGGCGCTCACCAATGTTCGCGTTCAGGATGGATTCGAGGGGAACGTCGTACAGCCGGCGCAGCGTATGACCTAACGACGTCGTTTGCTCGCGGGTGAGGGGTGCGTAGCCCAACGGCCTTCCCGGGAGCCGTTCCATGACCACCACCGGGCCCCCGCGGAACGTCTCGCGTCGCAACGGCCGAGGGGCAACACCCGGCGCGCATTCGGCGAGGATTGTCAGGCAGCCCCACTCCCGGTCGGCCTCCCCGGCATCCCAGCTCACGTACCTCTTGCGGACCTCGGTAGAGGTGAAGGTCAAGTCGTGGGTCTGGGTTTGCATGACCGTCATCTTATGGACAGCAACGTCGTACCCGGGGGGACGTCCGCGCTCAGGAGGTTCCAATTGCCCAAGGCATCGGCAGAGCGAACCGCAGTTACCGGATCTGCCGATGACAGCTGAATCGCGGTGGGTGTCAGTGGGCGTGGTTAATGACGAATCGGCGGATGACGTCGGCGTATGAGTCTGGTTCCTCGTGGTAGGCGAAGTGGCCCGACTCAGGGAAGGTGTGCACCGCTCCCGTTGGCACCTGGCTTGTGTAAAGGTCGACGATGTGGGGTGGGACCACCAAGTCGTCCTCGCCATGTACAAGCAGGCTGGGCACCGCAAGCCGCGCCATGAGGTGGAGTTGTGGCTCGTACATGGCAGCGAGCAGCGGAGCATGCACCTGGCCCCGCGCCCACTGCTCGTCCGAGAACCCCGCTGAAGACATCAACGCTTCGTACGCCTGCGTTGAACCTCGGCCGTGGAAGAACAGGTCCAGGTACTGAGCGTCAAGGGCCTGCATGGCGACCCACGGCTGGTCGTCGACCGTGATGCGATCGGGCTTGTCGGCGATGCGACGGCAGGCCAAGGCCGCCTCCCTCTTACCGGCCGCCTCCAACAACTTTGCGGCTACGGGGAGCCGGAAACGGTCTGTAAGGTCGCAGTCCCAGCAGGGGCAGTCGAACACCACTGCGGTCACGGAGTTGGGATGGCAGGTGGCGTACTGCAGCGCGTAGCCCCGCCTGCAGAGTCGCCCAGGACGGCCCAGGAGTGGATGCCAAGGCTTGTGCGCAGCGCCTCGAAGTCGTCAATGAGTACGTCGACGTCGAGCGCTGTCCCCGGAGGGAGGTCTGCCGATCGCAATACGCCACGTTGGTCCACTCCGATGATCCGGAGGTCCTCAGCCAGGCGGTCGCCCTGAGCGGCCATGAAGTCCCAGCAGCTCTGACCGGGACCACCATGGATGTAAAGCAACGGCGGCGCCGTCAGATCACCTCGATCATCGACGACCAACTCCGTGCCGTTGACCGAGAACAGTCGCTGCCCCGACATGTCGTATCAACTCCGTCTCCAAACTCGCCTGACCAACCTACTCTCTGCCGCGATTCGCTCGGTCTGCCGAGACCGAGTGTCGACCGGCAGAGGCGACCCGGCGGGCTGCGTAATGTCCACCCGGCATGGGCCCGCAAACGCATACATTGACGGTCGTGGACGTCGTCATAGTCGAGAGCGCCCAGATTGACGCCGCGACCCGCCTGGGCCTGCGGACGCTCTGGGACCGTGCCTTCGGCGACCGGTTCAGCGACGATGACGCCGAACACGCCTACGGCGGTGTGCACGTGCTGACGCGCGACGGGGATCGTCTCATCAGCCACGCGAGCGCTGTACCTCGACGGATCAAGTTCGGTGAACAGCAGTGGCGCACCGCGGGTTACGTCGAAGCCGTGGCTACCGATCCTGAGCGCCAAGGCGAAGGCATGGGTCGACGAACGATGGACAAGCTTCAGGGCGAGATCTCCTCTCGGTGGCCGGTGGCGCTTCTCTCGACGGGACGCGCTACTGGCTTCTACGAGTTGCTCGGTTGGGAGAAGTGGCGCGGGCTCTCGTACACCCAGACCACCTCGGGCGTCGTCCCGGACGGCGATCACGGCGGGCTGATGATTCTCCGTCTCGACCCGTCCGTCGTCCCGGACTTGTCCGTGGGAGTGACGTGCGAGGACCGACCGGGCGACGCCTGGTGAAGCCGACTCTCGACCGGGGCTTGGTGTCGAGAGTCAGGAACGTGATGTCTTGCCAATCGCAGTGCTCAGGCCAGGGGCCCGACTGGATCTTGGTGACCGGGATTCGGGTTGACGCAACCACTGTCGTAGTCGCCGCCGCCCCCCGCGTACGGCTCAGCGTCACGCGCTACTGTGACGTGGCAGCAGCCTCGATGGGTTCTGACATCACCAAGTTCAGGGCGATGATTTGGCCGACGTCGTTGACGAAGAGTTGCACGGCAAAGTACGAGGTTCAGTCCGTCTCTCCTCGTTCCCAAGATGGCCAAGTTCCGCCGCGAACACCACCGCCTCCTCGGCAACGGCTACTGCACCCGCCCAACCGAGCTCGACTGCGCCTTCGAGTCGATCTGCGAAACCTGCACGGTCTTCCAGACCAGCATCGATTTCCGACCCACCCTCCAGGCCCAACACGACGACGCCACCACCAAGGGCCAACACCACCGAGCCGACCTCTTCACCAACCTGCTCAACGAAGTCGATGACAGCGCAGCATCTTGACCCCTTGACACCGATCACCCACATGATGCCTATGAGCGGGCAGTGGTGCTGAGATGCTGTCGCGGTGAACCACGGCTACACGAACCAGACAGAACGTCACGGGAACGTTGTTCGCAAGGCGTACGACGGACCCGATGCGGCTGAGCGTGCCGAGGCCG
>JACCUF010000346.1 GCA_013811975.1 Geodermatophilaceae bacterium
AACCAGAATCCACGATCAGGAATGTCACATGGTGGAGACCAGCGAACCGCACCCTCTTGCTCGCCCACGTCGGAGAGTTCGCGGATGCGCTTTAGCTGTTCGGCGGAGTTGATCGCGCCGATGTCGGTATTCTTGTCCAGCGGGTCGCCCACCCGCAGGGTCTTGAGTCGGCGGCGCAGGGAGAAGTTGACTTCCTCGGCCACCGACTCCTGGACCAGCAGCCGCGAGCCGGCGCAGCAGACGTGACCCTGGTTGAAGAAGATGCCGTTGACGATGCCTTCGACTGCCTGGTCGATCGGAGCGTCGTCGAAGACGATGTTGGCTGCCTTGCCTCCCAGTTCCAGAGTGAGCTTCTTCCGGGTCCCCGCGGCGCTGACCGCGATCTGACGGCCGACGTCGGTCGAACCTGTGAACGCGATCTTGTCGACATCGGGATGCTCGACCAGGGCGCGGCCGGTATCGCCAGCGCCGGTGATGATGTTTACCACGCCCGGCGGCAGGTCGGCCTGTTGGCAGATCTCGGCGAACAGCAGTGCCGTCAACGGGGTCGTCTCGGCCGGCTTGAGGACGACCGTGTTGCCGGCCGCCAGTGCCGGAGCGATCTTCCAGGCCAGCATGAGCAATGGGAAGTTCCACGGAATGACTTGGGCCGCAACGCCCAACGGCTTTGGATCCGGTCCGTATCCGGCGTAGGCGAGCTTGTCGGCCCAACCGGCGTAGTAGAAGAAGTACGCGGCGACCAGCGGGATGTCCACGTCGCGGGACTCGCGGATGGGCTTGCCATTGTCGAGGGACTCCAGCACCGCGAGTTCGCGGGAGCGCTCCTGCAGGATGCGGGCGATGCGGAAGAGGTACTTGCCCCGCTCGGCCGGAGGAAGCCGGGACCAGGTCCGGTTGTACGCGCGGCGGGCGGCCTTGACGGCGGTGTCGACGTCGGTGGCATCTGCCGCGCAGACTTCGGCCAGCACCTCCTCGGTCGATGGGCTGATCGACTTGAAAGACTGGCCATGCCCGTCGACGAACTCGCCGTCGATGAACAGCCCGTAGGAAGGGCGCAGGTCAACGATCGCACGGGACTCCGGTGCAGGGGCGTAGTCGAAGACGGCGGGGGACTTACGGCTGGTACTCATTAGTTCGGTCGCCTCCCTCTAGTCGACGGTGACGTAGTCGGGGCCGGAGTAGTGCCCGGTCGTGAGCTTGTGCCGTTGCAGGAGAAGGTCGTTGAGCAGGCCGGAGGCCCCGAATCGGAAGAGATCCGGGGTGAGCCAGTCCGGGCCGGTGGTCTCGTTGATCATCACGAGGTATTTGACGGCGTCCTTGGTCGTCCGGATGCCGCCGGCCGGTTTCATCCCGATCCGCCGCCCGGTGGCCTCGGCAAAGTCGCGTACCGCCTCCAGCATCACCAAGGTCACCGGAAGCGTCGCTGCCGGGGAGACCTTCCCCGTCGAGGTCTTGATGAAGTCGCCGCCGGCCAGCATTGCCAGCCACGAGGCCCGTCGCACGTTGTCGTAGGTCGCGAGTTCCCCGGTCTCGAGGATGACCTTGAGGTGCGCGCCGCCGCAGGCCTGTTTCACGGCGACGATCTCGTCGAAGACGTCGTAGTAGCGACCGGACAGGAACGCGCCCCGGTCGATGACCATGTCGATCTCGTCGGCGCCCGCGCGTACCGCGTCCTGCACGTCGGCGATCTTGACCTCACGGCTGGCCCGACCGCTGGGGAAGGCTGTGGCCACAGCCGCGATGTGGATGCCGCTGCCGCTGAGCGCCTCGACGGCGTACGGCACGAGGTCGCCGTACACACAGACTGCGGCGGTCGAGGGGCAGCTGGGATCGCTCGGGTCCGGTCGGCGGGCCTTGGCACACAGGGAGGCGACCCTGCCCGGCGTGTCGGCACCTTCCAGGGTGGTCAGGTCGATCAGCCCGATCGCCATGTCGATCGCCCAGGCTTTGGCGGTCGTCTTGATCGATCGCGTGCTCAGGGTCGCCACCCGTGCCTCGACACCGACCTGGTCCACCCCCGGCAGACCGTGCAGGAAGGCCCGCAGTGCGGCGTTGTCCCGCGTCGCATCGAGGTAGCCCGGCGCGGCCGTCTCCGCGGGGAGGGCGGTGTCGAGGGTCGGGGCAGCCACGATGGACGAGTCTAGGCGCCAGGGCCGGGGTGGGGGTCTCGGTGGTGCCCGCATGCTCGCAGGCCCTACGGTGACTCCTCGTGCAGACCACCGTCGTCGATCATCCGCTCGCCCGTGCCCGCCTGACCACGATGCGGGATGAGAGGACCGACAGCGCGACCTTCCGCGCCGCTTTGGCCGAGCTCACCGTCATGCTCCTCTTCGAGGCCACGCGTGAGTTGCCGGTCGAGGATTTTCCGATCACGACGCCGGTCGGTCCGACGGTAGGGACAAAGGTGAGCACCCCACCGGTGCTGGTGCCGGTCCTGCGTGCCGGGCTGGGCATGGCCGATGCGGCCTTCGGGTTGCTGCCGGAGGCGACGATGGGCTTCGTCGGGTTGGCGAGGGACGAGGAGACCTTCCAACCGACGGCGTACATGTCTTCGCTGCCGGAGTCCCTCGCGGGGCGCCCCGTGTTCGTGCTCGACCCGATGTTGGCCACCGGTGGCTCGTTGGAGCACTGCTGCCGGCTGCTGCTGGATCGCGGCGCCGAGCTGATCACCGTGCTCTGCACTCTGGCCGCGCCCGAGGGACTCGCCCACTTGGAGTCCACCGCCATGCCGCTGCGGGTATTCACCGCGAGCATCGATGAGGGGCTCAACGAGATGGCCTACATCGTTCCGGGGCTCGGCGATGCCGGTGACCGCCAGTTCGGCGCCGTCTGACTCGGTCGGTCTCTTTTCCGCCGTTATCGCGATAACCGCGCGGCTGGAGGCGCCAGAACAGCAGTTTTCGCGATAACGGCGAGAATGGGGTCTGCGGATCAGCGGGCTAGCAGGGTGCTGACCTGAGCGCGCAGCGCTTGCAGTTCCTCGCC
>JACCUF010000365.1 GCA_013811975.1 Geodermatophilaceae bacterium
CGCTGACCCGGTTCACCAGAGGCGCGACAGCAGCTCCGTGTGCACCCGATGCACGCATCTACGATGAAGCGGCAACGGGATGGACCTGCGATGCGCGTTCGTGGTCATCGTGTGCGTCGGTATGAACATCTTGACCGTGCGGGAAGGCAACTTGGTGGACCGGTGCACGGGGTGCCCACTCACGGGGCCATGTTGGTAGATACGTGCATGGGAAGCACGGGTCGGGTACGGCCACGGGATGCCCGCTCGCGGCGCTACTCCCCCGAGGGACGCAGGATCAGGCCGCTCAGAGGCGGCAGGGTGAGGAGCGCTGATGCAGGCTGACCATGCCACGGTTCATCGGAGGCAACAACGCCGCCAAGGTTGCCGAGGTTGGACCCGCCGTAGTGCTCCGAATCGGAGTTCAGGGCCTCCACCCAGCGCCCGCTGATCGGTAGGCCCAGCCGGTACCCATGACGAGGGACCGGCGTCAGATTGAGCACGACCACGGCCAAGTCGTCGCCACCGCGTCGGATCCAGGCGTAGACCGAGGATTCGACGTCGGAGGCATCGATCCAGGCGAAGCCATCGGCGTCGTGATCGGCCGCCCACAGGGATGGTGAGGACAGGTAGACGCGGCCGAGATCCTCCATGAAGCGGGTGACGCCGCCGTGCATCGGCGCTTTCTGGAGCTCCCATGGCAGGGGATGATCGTGCGACCACTCCGTCCAGGGTGCCATTTCCGCGCCCATGAACAGAAGCTTCTTGCCCGGCTGCCCCCACATGTTGACGAGGAGGGCGCGCAGGTTGGCGAAGCGCTGCCAGTCGTCGCCGGGCATCTTGCGCAGCAGCGAGCCCTTGCCGTGCACCACCTCGTCGTGGCTCAGAGGAAGGACGAACTGCTCGGTGCCGACGTAGAGGCCGCGGAATGTCAGCTTGTCATGGTGGAATCGCCGGTGGATCGGCTCCTCGCTGAAGTACTCGAGCGTGTCGTGCATCCAGCCCATGTCCCATTTGAAACCGAAGCCGATGCCGCCGAGATACGTCGGACGAGTGATGCCGGGGAAGGATGTTGACTCCTCGGCGATCGTCACGGCGCCGGGGAAGAGCCCGTAGACGCGCTCGTTCATCTCCCGCAAAAAGGTGACGGCTTCCAGGTTCTCGCGGCCGCCGTGAATGTTCGGCGTCCATTCGCCAGCTTCGCGCGAGTAATCGAGGTAGAGCATCGAGGCCACGGCATCCACCCGCAGCCCGTCTATGTGGTATTCCTGCAACCAGTACAAAGCGTTGGCCACCAGGAAGTTACGGACCTCGCGGCGACCGAAGTCGAAGACATATGTGCCCCAGTCGGGCTGTTCGCCGCGGCGCGGGTCAGCGTGTTCGTACAGGGGGGTGCCGTCGAAGCGAGCCAGCGCCCACTCGTCTTTGGGAAAGTGTGCGGGCACCCAGTCGACGAGAATGCCGATCCCGGCCTGATGCAGTCGGTCGACGAGGTAGCGGAAGTCGTCGGGAGAGCCGAATCGGGCGCTGGGTGCGTAGTACGAGGTGACCTGATATCCCCAGGAGCCACCGAAGGGGTGCTCGGAGACCGGCAACAGCTCGGCGTGGGTGAAGCCGGTCTGTACGAGATAGTCGACCAACTCGTCGGCCAGTTGACGGTAGTCCAGGCCTTTGCGCCAGGAGCCGAGGTGAACCTCGTAGATGCTCATCGGTGCGTTGTGCCAGGACGTCTCGCTGCGACGGGTCATCCATTCGTCGTCCTGCCAGGCATAGTCCGACGCCGTCACGACCGAGGCCGTGGCCGGCGGGATCTCGGTCCCAAAGGCCATCGGGTCGGCCTTGACCCGCCAGACGCCGTCCGCGCCCAAGATGTTGAACTTGTACCGTGCGCCCAGTTCGACGCCGGGAATGAACAGCTCCCACACTCCGGTCGCGCCGAGCAGGCGCATGGAGTACGCGTTGGCCTGCCAGAAGTCGAAGTCTCCGGTGATCCGGATGCCGAGCGCCGACGGTGCCCACACCGCGAAGGACACCCCCGACACCGATCCGCCTGGGGTGTCGTAAGTGCGTACGTGCGCACCGAGGACGGTCCAGAGCTTCTCGTGCCGACCCTCGGCGATGAGATGTTCATCCATGTCGCCCAGCGTGGGCAGCCAGCGGTAGGGGTCATCGACGATGTAGGTGGAGTCGTCCTCTCCGTCGAGATAGCTGACTTCCAGACGGTAGTCGACCGGGGGAGTGGATAGCGCTGCCTCGAAGACGCCGCGTACATGGACGAGTTCCATCGGGATCTGATATCCGGCTGCCAGGACCGAGACTCCCGACGCATCCGGGCGGAATGTACGCACGATCGTCAGCCCGTTCTCGACGTGGGCACCGAGCAGGGCATGCGGGTCCCGCTCGCGGCCGGCCACCAGCGCGTCGAACCGGTCGGAAGGGTGGGGTGAGGGAGAGGTCATGACTTGATTCCCAGGCGTTCGAAGGAGTGCAAGGGGATGTTGAGCCAGTGTGGCCGGTTGCGTGCCTCGTACACCGTTTCGTAAATCGCCTTGTCCGCTTCCAGCGCGGCGAGCAGTACACCGAACTCTGCCGGATCGATGCCTCCGGCTTCGGCATACCCGGCGCAGTAGGCAGCCCGGTTGCGGGTAACCCATTCGGTGGCTCGGTAGGACAGCTGTGGGTCAGTCACCTCGCCGACGAGCAGGGGCTGGGCGGCATAGTCGAAGGAGCGGAGCATGCCGGCCACGTCGCGCAGCGGGGTGTCCAGCCCCCGGCGTACGGCGATGGACCGTGCGGGCTCGCCTTCGAAGTCCAGGATCGTCCAGCCGGTCACCGTGCGCAGGACCTGTCCAAGGTGCAGGTCACCGTGCACCCGCTGCAGGATCACCGGTGCCTGGATCGCTGACAGCTCACCGTAGGTCGCCCGGATCGCGTCGCCGTAGGGCTCCAACTGGCTGACCATCTCGCTCGCCTTGTCGAGGCGATTGTGCAGCTCCTCGATCAGGCTCGGGAGCCAGTCCGGGCCGGCCGGTTCGGTGGGCAGCACCCGGGCCAGATCGGCATGGACCGATGCGGTTGCGGCCCCGAGGCGGGAGGACTCCGAGGCGAAGTCGCCGCCGACCTCCTCGGCGTGCAGGTCCGCCTCCGCGTAGAGGTCGCGAACGCTGGTGCTGGCCAGGGACCAGCCGTCGGTGGCCCCCGGCAGGAACGTCTGGACCATCGCCGCAGTCGCGGTGGCAGCCTGATCCGGCTCGTCTGGGTCGCCGTCCCCGCTCTCGGGGGCCAGCCGGACCTCGACCGAACCGAGCAGGGCCGCGATGTGTGGGTTCTCGGTGCCGGCCAGCGCGTGGTGGATCTCGACATCGGGATTGATTCCGGGCTCGAGCCGCCGGAAGACCTTGAGGATCGCCTCGTCGCCGTAGACCAGCGACGTGTTGGACTGCTCGGTGGTCACGATGTCACCGGGGATGCCGGACGGGATCTGCGCGCCGACTTCGGGACGGAACAGGACCGGCCCCACCTCGGCGCCCTCGGCGAGCAGGGTCATCCAGGCCGCGGTCTGCTCCCGGTCACGCAGCGCGTCATAGACCCAGAGCGACTCGGCACCTCCATTGGAGCCCGACGGGGCGGGAATCTTTCCGATCAGCGCCCCGGCCAGCCAATCCACGGGTTCATGACGGATCGTGGCAGGTACGAGGTAGCCGGCGCGTTCCCCGTCGGAGTACCAGATCCGGACGTGGTGCAGTTCCAGGACCGGATGTCCGGCGGCCAGCACGACGCCACTGTCGGTGAGCCGTTCGATCGTGCGTCCCTTGCCGGGATACCATCGCTGCTCGGGCAGCCAGTCGGCCAGGACAGCGCTGAGGTCGGTCGTGTCGCCGGCGATCATCCGTCCACCTCCGTCATCGAGCTGGGCATCGCCTCGTTCTCCTCCGGTGGACCGAGCTCGAACCAGTAGAAACCGTGCCCGGCCAGGGTGAGGAAATACGGCAACACCCCGATGACCGGAAAGCGGACCCTGCCGACCAACTCGGTCGGCGTGAACCCCGCGAAACGACGTAGGTCCAGCTCCGCCGGCTGCGGAAATCGGGACAGGTTGTTGACGCAGAGAACGCGGTCATCGCCGAACTCACGTACGTAGGCGATCACCGTGGGGTTTCGGCAGCCGACCTCGGCGTAGCCACCGAGTCCGAACGTCGGGTGCTGCTTGCGCACCGCGATCATCCGCCGGGTCCAGTGCAGCAGCGAGTTCGTCGTGCGCATCTGGGACTCGACGTTGGTGACCTGATACCCGTACACGGGGTCTGCGTTGATCGGCAGGCACAGTCGTTGCGGGTCGGCGGTGGAGAAGCCGGCATTGCGGTCCGGGGTCCACTGCATGGGGGTACGGACACCGTCGCGGTCACCGAGCCAGATGTTGTCGCCCATCCCGATCTCGTCGCCGTAGTACAGGACAGGGGAGCCGGGCAGGGACAGCAGCAGCGCGGTGAACAGCTCCAGGGTGTTGGTGTCGTTGTCCAGCAGCGGCGCCAACCGGCGCCGGATCCCGATGTTGGCCTTCATGCGGGAGTCCTTCGCATACTCGGCCC
>JACCUF010000374.1 GCA_013811975.1 Geodermatophilaceae bacterium
GCCCTTCTGTTCGCCGAAGCCGGGCAACGCGGTGATGCGGGCCAGCAGCTCCTGACCGTCCCCCGCACCGTCCCACAACTTGGTCACGTCCCCGGCGTAGTCGGCGACGAGAACGCGAGCAACGCCCTGGACCCGTCCAGCCATGGAAGTTGGGTAGCGGTGCAGCGCCGGCCGCTCGGCGAAAAGCGCAGCAAGTGCATCCGAGTCGTATTCGGCCAGCTCGCGGGCGTCCAAGTCGTGGCCAAGCCGCTTGGTCAACTCCAGCGGCGAGGAGAAGGCCTTTTCGAGCGGGACCTGTTGGTCGAGCACCATGCCGATCAGCAGGGCCAAGGGATCGCGATCCAGCAGCGCATCGGCTTCGGCGTTCTGGCTGAGCGTGACCGGCACCCGGAACCCCCTCGAGACGGTGTCTCCCCGAGGTTACGCCCGGCGGGGCCCCGTCGACATCGACGCCCAGGCGAACCCTGTTGGGCCTGTGCGGCGAACGTTATGCAGGCGTGGAACACCACGGCGGCTGAAACGTTGAACACAGTAAGAGCCAGACAAGATCGAGCAATCCCGATCTCCAGCGCCACGACGGTGGCAGAACGGATGACCACGTGACTGTCGTCGAGTCCAATGACCGAGACACCATCTCCATGGGACGCGTGTCGGGAAACGCTGGCTCGCCCGACTCCGGTGGCGTCATGTCCACCGACCTCGTGCGGGTATACCTCAACACGATCGGCAAGACCCCGCTCCTAACTGCCGAGCAGGAAGTCGACCTGTCCAAGCGGATCGAAGCCGGGCTCTACGCCGAACGCCTACTCACCGAAACCGCTCGGCTCTCGACCACCCGACGACGGGAGTACCAGGCGTTGGCCGAGGACGGCCGCGGGGCCAAGAAGGCCATGCTCGAGGCCAACCTGCGCCTGGTCGTATCGCTGGCCAAGCGGTACACCGGTCACGGGATGTCCTTCCTCGACCTGATCCAGGAGGGCAACCTGGGCCTGATCCGGGCCGTCGAGAAGTTCGACTACGCCAAGGGCTTCAAGTTCTCGACCTACGCCACTTGGTGGATCCGGCAGGCAATCACCCGGGCGATGGCCGACTCCGGCCGTACGATCCGGCTCCCCGTGCACCTGGCCGAGCAGGTCAACAAGGTGGTACGGACCCGGCGCCGCATCCAGCAGACCCTGGAGCGCGAACCCACCCATGAAGAGATCGGGCTGGAGCTCGACATCACGCCCGAGCGGGTGGCCGAACTGCTCGATCACTCCCGTGACCTGGTCAGCCTCGATCAGGCCGTCGGCGCCGACGAACAGTCGCGCTTCGGCGACTTCATCGAGGATGCCGACGCACCGGTCGCCGAGGATGCGGTCGCCTTCCAGATGATGCGCCAGGACCTCGGAACGGTGCTGGACACCCTTGACGAGCGCGAGCGCAAGGTCGTCACCGCCCGGTTCGGTCTCGACGGGACGCCGCCGCGAACGCTGGAACAGATCGGGCGTGCTTTCGGGCTCTCCCGCGAGCGGGTCCGCCAAATCGAGCGCGATTCAATGGCCAAGCTCCGCCGCCCGGAGCGGGCCGACCAGCTCCGCGACTATCTCATCTGAACTCGCTGCGATCGGCTCGGCGAGGTGCTCCCCCGGCTCGGGGCGTCGTCGGACGCAGCTGCAACAGCGGCCGCGCAACATCGGCACCGGCAGCATGGGCAACGGCGGTGAAGCGCAGCCGGACGATCTCCGGTACGTCATCGCAGAGCCGGGCGGCCCGCACGAGGAGATCCTCGATGGCCGCGGCGTCCACCGGGACTGCCCCGCCGTAGCCGTCGAGCAGCGGCCAGGCGGCAACTGAGCGAATCAGCTCGGCGGCGTCGACGTCGGACAACGGTAAAGCGCGGTAGGCGCGGTCGTCGAAGACCTCGATCGGAATCCCGGACAGCCCGAAGGACACCACCGCGCCAAACGAGGGATCGTCGGAAATCTCGACTGTGGTCGAGACCGATCCGACGGTGGGGCTCACGGTCGGATCGCCCTCGCAGACGGACAGGGCGTAACAGGCCAGCAATGCTTCGGTCTCCTCGGCCGACAACTCCCGACCTTCAGGATCGGCCGCGAACACTTGGCCGACCAAGTCGTG
Source organism: Geodermatophilaceae bacterium (assembly GCA_013811975.1). Taxonomy (GTDB): domain Bacteria; phylum Actinomycetota; class Actinomycetes; order Mycobacteriales; family Geodermatophilaceae; genus JACCQS01. The sequence continues at coordinate 2,122 of JACCUF010000374.1, forward strand.
AGCCCGTTCCGGGTCGGCCTCGGGCAACGCCGGGACAGTTCCGACGGGCCGGGAACGCCATTGGCTGTAGCGAACCATCTGAGCCAGGGCGGCCACCGCGCGATCGACCGGGAACGACGGCACGGAGCCGCGCAGGGCCACGTCGTTGTCCCCGGCCCGGACCAGCGACCCGGGCAGCCCGTCGCGGCCCAGAAAGGTCGCCACTATCGGCTTGTCCGAGTCCTGCGAGAGATCGACCAGCGCGCCGGCGTACTCCTCTTCCGAGCGGCTCACCGGCGTCACGAACACCGCGACCAGCGCGTCGACGTCAGGATCGGCCAGCGCCGTACGGGTCGCGGCGGCGAACTGTTGAGGGGTGCCATCCGCGCCGATGTCGACCTGTGTGGAGCCGGCCAGCACCAATCCGTTGCCCAGCAGTGAGTCGACGGCCAGCAGCCCGACTGCGGTGGAGTTGCCGACGACCGCCACTCGCGGACCTCGGGGCAGCGGCTGGTGGGCCAGCAAGGTCACGACGTCGAAGAGCTGAGCCACGGTGTCCACTCGGATGATCCCGGTGGAGGCGAACAGTGCCTCGACGCTGGTGTCGACCAGGGTCGATGAGGTGCCCTCGAGGTTGGGCGTCGGACCGGTGTGTCGCCCGCTCTTGACGACAACGACCGGCTTGGTACGGGCAACCCGGCGGGCCAGCCGGGCGAACTTGCGCGGATTGCCGAAGCTCTCCAGGTGCAACGCCACCACCTCGGTCGCAGGATCGGTCGCCCAGAACTGCAACAGGTCATTGCCGCTGACGTCGGCACGGTTGCCCGCCGAGACGAAACTCGACAACCCGATGCCGAGCGCCGTGGCGCGTTCGAGCAAAGTCGCCCCGAGCGCCCCGGACTGGGAGAAGAAGCCGATCCGGCCCGCCGCTGGAGCCTCCGGCGCGAGACTGGCGTTGAGCCGGAGGTCCGGATCAGTGTTGATGATCCCGAAACAGTTGGGTCCGACGATCCGCATCCCGGACGCCCGAGCGGTGTTGACCAACCGTTGCTGGGCAAGCAGCCCGTCCTCGCCGCGTTCGGCGAACCCGCCTGACATCACGACGATCCCGCGTACCCCGCGCGCCCGGCAGTGCACGACGACCTTCGGGACCGCCTCGGCTGGGACGGCCAGGATCGCCAGGTCCACCTCGTCGGGCACCGACGCGACGGTGGGGAAGGCCGGGAGGTCCTGCACGGTCTGGGCCTGGGTGTTGACCGGGTAGACCGGGCCGGGGAATCTGGCGGCGACCAGGTTGGCGAGTACGGCATACCCGATCTTGGTCGGATCGTTGCTGGCGCCGATGACGGCCACCGACCGTGGGGTGAGCAGCCGCTGGATGGATCGCGACTCGGCCCGCTGCTCGCGCTCGTGGCGAACCGCACGCAGGGTCTCGGTCGGGGCGATGTCGAAGACGAGGTGGACCACTCCCCCGTCGAAGGACCGCGACGGCTCGTACCCCGCCTCGCGGAAGATCGAGATCATTGTCCGGTTCTCGGCAAGCACCTCGGCGACGAACCGGCTGATGCCGTGTTCCTGCGCGGCGGCGGCCAGGTGTTCGAGCAGGACCGAGCCGAGACCCCGCCCCTGATGGGCATCCTCGACGAGGAACGCGACCTCCGCCTCGTCGCGGTCGGTGAGGCGCTCATAGCGACCGACGGCGATGACCTCCGCACCGAGCAGCACGATCAGAGCGACGCGGTCGTGATGGTCGACGTTGGTGAAATGGAAGAGATCCTTGCTCGACACCCGGGGGTACGGCCCGAAGAAACGCAGGTATCGGGTGCGTTCGGAACTGCGCGCGTGCAGGCCCAACAACCCGTCGGCGTCGTCGGGAGTGATTGGTCGGATGTGCACCGTCGCCCCGTCGGCGGCTACGACGTCGGCCTCCCAAACGAGTGGATAGTCGTACGGCGACGAAGGTGTTGGTCCGGGGCCTGGATCCGACATCGGCAGGAGTCAGTCCCTGGGGTCGTCCGGGTCGAGCCCGAGTAGCGGGAAGGTTGCTCGTCGGGTCCGTTGAATGGCCACATCGACCGCCTCCGCACCCCCCGGGTCCCATGGCGAGTACTCAGCCGGCTCGTCTTCGGTCATTCGGGTGGGTGGGATAGCCCGCAGCTTGCGCTTGCGGATGTCCTCCAGCCACTCCGTGGGGATCGTCGTCTGCGGGTCGACCGGTGTTCCCCCGACGATGCCCAGTAGGTGCGTCCAGGCCCGGGGGACACAACGAACCAGCCCGTACCCCCCACCGCCGAGGACCAACCACTTGCCACCGCAGACCTCGTGCGCCAGGTCATGCATCGCGATGTAAGAGGCCCGCTGCCCGTCGATGGACAGCGCGAGGTCGGCCAGCGGGTCGTCCCGGTGGGCATCGCACCCACACTGGCTGACCAGGACCTCGGGAGCGAAAGCACGCAGGGCCGACGGCACGATCGAATGGAATGCCCGCAACCAGCCACTGTCGTCGGTGCGCGGTGGGAGTGCCACGTTGATCGCGCTGCCCACCCCTTCACCGCGTCCGGTCTCCTCTGGGAACCCGGTGCCCGGGAACAGCGAAAGCGGACTCTGGTGCAGGCTGATCGTCAGCACCCTCGGATCTTCGTAGAAGGCCGCCTGCACACCGTCGCCGTGGTGTACGTCGACATCGACGTAGGCGATCCGCTGAGCCCCCTGCCCCAACAGCCAGCTGATCGCCAGGGCCGGGTCGTTGTACACGCAGAAGCCGCTGGCGCGGTCGGCCATCGCGTGATGCAGGCCGCCGGCGATGTTCGCCGCATGATCCCCTTTGCCGTTCCAGATCCAGTCTGCGGCCTGGATGCTGCCGCCCGCGATCAGGGACGAGGCCTCATGCATCCGGTCGAAAATCGGGTTGTCCGGCGTACCCATCCCGTGCCCCGCGCCGTACGGGTCCTTCGGTGCCCGCTTGACCGCTGAGATGTAGCCCGGGGTGTGAATAAGGCGCAAGAGGTCCTCGTCGGCTGCGATCGGTGGGAGCCGGGTGATCGTCGGCGTCTGGAAGACCCCCAGCGTCTGAGCCAGGGCGATCGTCAGCTCGAGCCGGATCGGGTGCAGCGGATGGTTACCGCCGAGGTCGTATTCGAGCATGGCGTCGTCCCAGATCACCGCGACCGCATCACTCATTTCTCCTACGGTAGTGCCGCGCGTGCCGTCTGCCGTCGTCGTCGCGACGCTTGCCGGACTTCGGTTGGCGGCCACGATGAGCGAGCTTCGGGACCTCCGCTCGCAGCAGGTCAGGCGTCTGGGGCGGAGTCGTCGACGGATTGGCCCCGGACGCGCATGCTGGTAGACGTGTCAACTATCCGCGCGGGTGACAGATGACCAGGCGGCTCCGGTATCTCGGGGCTCTGCTCGCTGCGGTCCTGCTCACGGCGATGGGTTGCACCGAAAACTCGCCCGAGTCCAGCCGCGCCTCGACTTCCGAGCCATCTGCGGCCACCGGGCCGCGGCTGGTCGAAGCCGAGGTGGACTTCCAGTCCGGCATCGACGAGGCCACCGCCTTCGCCGCCAGTCAGGGCCTCGAGGTCAGCATTGCCGTGATCGATCGGGAACTCGATGAGGAGATCGTCAACGGCGCTGAAGCCGACACGCCGTTCTTCGGTGCCTCACTGGTCAAGCTGTTCCTCGCCGACAACCTGTTGCAGCGGCAGCGAGCCGGCGAGTTCCGGCTCTCTGCGGAGGACCGTTTCCTACTGGAGGCGATGCTCGTCGCCTCCGACGACGCCGCAGCCGATTCGTTGTACTCCCGGTTCGGGGGAGAAGAGATCGTCACCGAAGTGGCCCAGCGCTACCGGCTGTCGAGCGTGGCGCCGACGACTGAGGCTGGCGTCTGGGAGCTCACTACGATGTCGGCCCGCGACGTCGCCCGGTACTACGACCGCTTCCTGTCGAGGATGCCGGCACCGGACCGGGATTACCTGCTCGAACTCTTACGGGGAAGCGCCATGATCGCCCAGGACGGCTTCGATCAGTTCTTCGGCATCCCGACGGCCCTCCCCGGGCTGACGTGGGCGATTAAACAGGCCTGGATGTGCTGTCCGAGTAACACCAGCTACCTGCACACGACAGGCATTCTCGGTACCGACAACCGATTCACCGTGGCCATCCTCAGCAGCGACTCGGGCGTTGTCGCGTCAGGTTTTTCCACCGATGTCCTGAGCCAGATCACCGCGCTAGTCTTTCCACCGGGGTCGATCGCCGGCTGACTCCCTCGCCGCCGCCGTGGATGAGCCACGCTTCCGAAGACGGCAGTCTCGAGGGCTCCGCTGCGCGACGGCATGTGCACATCCAGCCTGGGTTCACGCCGTATCATCGGCATCGACTTCGCGAAGGAGCGGCCCGCGTGAACGACTTGATCGACACTACCGAGATGTACCTGCGCACGATCTTCGAGCTCGAAGAGGAAGGAGTGACCCCGCTGCGGGCCCGCATAGCGGAACGACTGCATCAGAGTGGGCCGACGGTGAGCCAGACCGTTGCCCGGATGGAGCGCGACGGTCTCGTCTCCGTCGAAGGCGATCGCCATCTCGAACTCAGCGAAACGGGGCGCAAGCTCGCCACCCAGGTCATGCGAAAGCACCGGCTGGCCGAACGTCTGCTCATCGATGTGATCGGCCTGGACTGGGAGGACGTGCACATCGAGGCCTGTCGCTGGGAGCACGTCATGAGCGAGGCGGTCGAGCGGCGCTTGGTGGCCCTGCTCGACAACCCGACCACCTGCCCGCACGGCAGCCCGATCCCAGGTCTGGACGAATTGGGCTGGCCGGGGCCGGTCGGCTCGGCGCGTGGGATCACCGAACTCGTCCTGCTCTCCGACGCTGCCACCGATGCCGGGATGACCGTCACCGTCGAGCGGATCAGCGAGCAGATCCAACCCGACGCCGAGCTGATGCATCAGCTGACCAACGCCCACGTCCGGCCCGGCAACACCGTTGTCGTGACGCGCAGCACCGACGGCGTCGACGTAGACGGCCATCGCCTGCCCCGGCTGGCCGCAGATCACATCTTCGTGAGCATGCCCGACTGATCGAGGAGTTCACCGATCCATGACCGACAACGCTGCAGGGCATGCCCACCCGTTCGCCGAACTGTCTGACTACAACGCCATCCCGCGCCTTGGCGGACTGGCCCTGTCCCCGGACGGAACGCGGCTGGTCACCTCGGTCGCGACACTGAACCCGGAGAAGACCAAGTGGCAGACCGCGCTCTGGGAGATCGATCCCGACGGGAAGGACCTCGCGCGACGGTTGACCCGCAGCGCACCCGGGGAGTCTGCACCGGTATTCGCGGCCACCGGCGATCTGCTTTTCAGGTCCGAGCGAGCAGATCCCGATGCCGTGAAAGACGAAGAGGAGCCCAAAGCCGGACTGTGGTTGCTCCCTGCTCGAGGTGGAGAAGCCCGGTTGGTGTTGTCCCGGCCAGGGGGCGTTTCTGCAGTCGCAGTCGCCCGTGACTCAACCGCGATCACCGTGGTGGCAGCCATGAATCCCGGCGCGATGGACGCGAAGTCCGACGGGGAACGAAGCAAGGCCCGCAAGGATGCCGGCGTCACCGCGCTGTTGCACGAGGACTACCCGGTCCGCTTCTGGGATCACGACCTCGGCCCGGCATGGCCACACGTTCTCTACCTACCTGAGATCCCCTTGGACGGGCCGGCGCGTGACCCCGTGACCGAGGCGGAGGAGGACACACCCGATCAGATCACAGCTGCCTCGGCCGGTGACCCATCCGAAGGCAGGGTCGAGGTTCGCGACCTGACGCCCGATGCCGGCATCACGAGCCTTGGCGGCGACGACCTCGCGTTATCGCCGGACGGGACCCGAATCGCACGCACCGTCGAGGTGGCAGGCGCCTCTGCGGCGCACCGCCGCTCCCGGATCGAGCTCGTCGACACCGCCACGGGTGAGTCCCGTGTGCTCGCCGAGGGCGACGACTACAACTTCGGCGAACCCGCGTTCTCCCCGGATGGTGGCTTCCTGGTCTGTTATCGCGAGGCACACAGCACCTACGACGAACCGCCGGACCAGACCCTGTGGCTGCTCGACCTGGCCACCGACACCGGCCGCGAACTCACCCCGGATCTCGACCTCTGGCCCGGATCGCCGACGTGGACGCCGGACGGCAGTGGTGTCTACTTCACCGCAACCGAGCGCGGCCACCACCCGATCTTCCGGGTCGAGGTGGGCTCCGGCGCGGTGACGCGGCTCACCTCCAGCGGCTACTATTCCGAACTCCAGGTGGCTGCCGATGGGCTTGCCGTCTATGCGTTGCGGGCGGCGTACGACTCACCATCTCGACCGGTCCGGCTGGACCCGGCCGCTCCAGACCAGGACCCCGTCTATCTCCCCAGCCCGGGCACGATCGAGCGGCTGCCCGGCACCCTGCAGCGGATCCAGGCCACTACCGAGGACGGCGCGAGCATCCCGTCGTGGTTGGTCCTGCCCGACGGCGCCAGCGCAGACGCACCCGCGCCGCTATTGCTCTGGATCCACGGCGGACCCCTGATGAGCTGGAACGCCTGGTCCTGGCGTTGGTGCCCGTGGCTGATGGCCGCCCGCGGCTACGCCGTACTGCTGCCCGACCCTGCACTGTCGGACGGGTACGGGCAGGACTTCGTTCGGCGTGGCTGGGGCCAGTGGGGTGGTACGCCCTTCACCGACCTGATGGCAGCCACCGATGCCGCTCTCGAACGCGCCGACATCGACCACACCCGCACCGGGGCGATGGGCGGATCCTTCGGCGGCTATATGGCCAACTGGATCGCCACCCACACCGACCGGTTCGACGCGATTGTCACCCACGCCTCGCTGTGGCACCTGGACGGGTTTTCCGGGGCCACCGACGCTTCGTACTACTGGGAGAAGGAGTTCGGCGATCCGCTCAAGCACCCGGAGCGCTACGACGCCAACTCGCCGCACAAGTTCGCCGACGACATCAGCACGCCGATGCTGGTCATCCACGGGGACAAGGACTATCGCGTCCCGATCGGGGAAGGACTGCGTCTGTGGTACGACCTGCGTAAACGCGGGGTCGAGTCGAAGTTTCTCTACTTCCCCGACGAGAACCACTGGGTGCTCACCCCGGGGAACGCGGCGGTCTGGTACGAGACGGTCTTCGCCTTCCTCGCCCAGCACGTCCTGGGCGAGCGATGGGAGCGTCCCGATCTCCTCTAGGTGACCAGCCGGCGGGAGCGGAGGGCAGCCACCTGGCTCGATAGACCGATCATCAGCCGGCTTCCGCGGCCGGGTAGGCGAGCATCTCCCGGACCGTGCCGGGCGGCAGTGCGTGGTCGAGCGCCGTGCGGACAAGTTGGGCCAGCGAGTAGCCGGGCTCGCTGGCCAGCGCCCGGTCCAGCGCCACATTGGCCATCGCGCCGTCGCCGCGCGCCCAGGAACTCAGGGCCAGCAACGTCGCCGGTGCTGCGTCCAACGGTGACGGCACTCGACGGAGGAGGTCGATCCACAACGACTCTGCCGCCGAAGCCGTTTCCTGTAGGCAGTGCGTGGCCACCCGGTCGCGCAGTTGACGGTCGATCAGCGCGACGGCGATGCGAGCGACATCCCGGTGCCTGAGGGAGCTTGCGGTCCCGGCCGCCAACGTCTGCACCCGACGGTCGATGAGGTCCTCGATGCCTTCTCGGTAGGCCTCGGAAGTGCCCGTACCGGACGCCTCGGCCATCTCTGCGCAGACATGGTCCAGGGCTCGTTCGGTTGCGGCGAGTGCCGCCGGATCAGGTGCGATCAGCGAATCCAGCTCGGCGCGGCTGTCCCGCACCACGGAACCCGAGTAGGCCGCATATGCGGCGAGTTCGCCGGACGCGGCAGGGACCGGGGTCCCCTCGGCGGGACAGCACTGTGGGTCCGAGCAGAGATAGGACCGCCATCGGTCGGCTCGGACCAGGACGATGTCGTTGACCTCGATCCCGCACTCGAACAATGCCTCGCCGAGGTTCGCGACCAGGTCCACAAAGGGGGTCAGTCCATTCTGGTCCGGGCACTCGGTCATCACCATCGCAAGACATTCCGAGGCACCGTCACGCAGCAGTGCCTCGGCCAGCGGCTCGAGCTCCTCGACCGAAGGGGCCCACTCAGGTCCGTCAGGGGGTAGGTCGGTGCGCATAGTGATGCCGAGCCGGGACCGGGGACCGCGCAGCCCCACCAGGACCAGCGACTGT
>JACCUF010000394.1 GCA_013811975.1 Geodermatophilaceae bacterium
GGCAGCGAGGTGTCGATCCGGTTGGCCCAGGCCAGTACGCCACCTTGAACGTGTACGGCGTCACCGAATCCGGCGGCCTGCACCGCGGCAAGCGCCTCGGCCGATCGAGCGCCGGACTTGCAGTGCAAGACGATCGGCTTGTTCTGCGGAAGCTGGGACAGCGCCTGTCCGGACAGGATCTGGTCCTTGGGAATGAGCTTCGCACCGGGGATCGAGACGATCTCGTACTCGTTGGGCTCCCGAACGTCGATCAGCTCGAAGTCCTTGCCGGAGTCGATCATTTCCTTGAGCTCCTCGACGGTGATCGTCGAGCCGAGCGCGGCCTCGGAAGCTGCGTCGGAGACGACACCGCAGAAGTTGTCGTAGTCGATCAGCTCGGTGACCGGTTCGGCGGTGGGGTCCTTGCGGATCGAGACCGTCCGGAAGGTCATCTCGAGAGCGTCGTACACGGTCAATCGACCGAGCAGGGTCTCCCCGATTCCGGTGATCAGCTTGATCGCCTCGGTGGCCTGGATCGAACCGATCGTCGCGCAGAGCACGCCCAGGACACCTCCTTCGGCGCAGGAGGGGACCATGCCCGGCGGCGGCGGAACCGGGTAGAGGTCGCGGTAGTTGGGGCCGTGCGAGTCCCAGAAGACCGACACCTGGCCGTCGAAGCGGAAGATCGAGCCCCAGACGTAGGGCTTGTCGAGCAGCACGCACGCGTCGTTGACGAGGTAGCGGGTGGCGAAGTTGTCGGTGCCGTCCACGATCAGGTCGTAGGAGCTGAAGATGTCGAGCACGTTGTCGGAGTCCAGCCGGGTCTCGTGCAGCACGACCTCGACCAGGGGGTTGATCTCGGAGATCGATTCCTTGGCCGACAGGCCCTTGGATTTCCCGACGTCAGAGGTGCCGTGGATGATCTGGCGCTGCAGGTTGGACTCGTCGACGACGTCGAACTCTGCGATGCCCAGCGTCCCGACGCCGGCGGCGGCGAGATAGAGCAGGGTGGGCGAGCCGAGGCCCCCCGCTCCGACGGCCAGCACCCTGGCGTTTTTCAGCCGCTTCTGACCATCCATGCCGACGTCCGGAATGATCAGGTGGCGGCTGTAGCGACGGACCTCTTCGACGGTCAGGTCAGCGGCAGGCTCGACCAGCGGTGGTAGTTGCACGGGTACTCCTCGAGAGGGCTCGTAGACAGACTTCGCGTTTCTGGAGGCTGCAACACCGATGTGGCGTCAACCCTTCCAGGGCGGGCATGAGTCTCTAGTCGTTCGGGAACGGCCAGCCGTTTCTGGCGCAACCATCGAGGCTGAGGGTCTGTTGCTGCATGACGGGCGCGAGTTCCCCAGGTCCGGGGCATGGCACGTGGCCGTTCCCAAGAGCATGGCCCACCTCGTGGTTGACGACGTAGTTGCGGTAGGTCGCGACGTCGCCCTCGTATTCGGGTACGGCGGTCTCCCAGCGGGCCAGGTTGATGACCGCACGTTCGCCGTACCGACACGAGGTGTATCCACCGGTGCCCACACCTGGGCAGAACGACTCGACGTTGCGCGGGCTGACCAGAGAGACCCGGAAGTCGTAATCACCGCCGTCGACCCGCTGAAATGACATTTCGCCACCGGCACCCCAGCTGCGAGGATCGGCCAGCGTGGCTTCGACCGCGGCGGCGAAGTTGGCCCCATCGACGTTGATCCCGTCCTCGACCTCGACGATAAACCGTTGCAGCGGACCGGTGCCGTACACCTGCGAGGAGCCGGGTACGACCGAGAGGTCACCGCTTCCCTGTTCGACGAAAGGCACCGGCACGACGACCGTGGGCACGGTGGACGGCGCCGCTTCACCCTCGGCAGTCGCGGTCGGTGGGGGGGTCTCGACCGGAGCGGTCACGAGCGGGGACGGCCGCGTTTCCACGACCGCTGGGGCCGGAGCCGCCTCAGTCGAAGCGACGTCGAGAAGGGTTACAAACGTCAGCACCGCGAGTACCGGGATGACCAACGCCCGCCAGCCGTAGGCGGCCGTGAATCGCGCGACTCGCCCCCCGCGCGGCAGATGCCTGTTGAGCCGTGCGGGAGACAAGTGCTGCCGGGCGGCCAGCGGGCCGTCAGGCGAACGCAGCCCGTTGCTCGACAGCGGGCGTGGAAACGGCTCAGGCGGGCGCCGCGAATGATCGTCCTGGCGTTCGGGCGCATGGCGGGAATGGCTGCCGGCAGCGGCCTTGGCACCGGCCGAGCCCCGGCCGTTGCCGCCGTGGTCGGCCCGATCCTGGCGGGTCACCACTTCAGACTCTCACACCACACGCGTCACACCGCCCGGTATACAGCGACCCGGGGCGATCATCATCAACGAAGATCAGGCTAGTTCGCGCAGTCGGGCGGTGGCCCGCGACTCATCCAACAACGCCAGCGTCGCACGGGCAGAGCTGATCGGGTCCTCGAGTTGCGGCGTGTGCCCGACGCCGGGCAGGACCAGAAGCCGCGCGTCTGGCATGACCGCGGCAAGCCGCAGTGCGTTGCGCACGTTGACGAGCTTGTCCTGGTCCCCCCAGATGATGAGGGTCGGCTTTGTGATGGCGGCGGCGATCCGCCATGGATTGCGGGCACCGGGAGTCAGGTAAGCCGCTACCAGGCTGCGAAAGCTGCCGGCCAGCGCAGCCGAGGCCCACGGAAAGTCAGCCCGAATCTTTGCCTCGTCGATGGCCTCGGCCAACCGCTGCTCGGAGACCCGCTCCATATCTGCGAAGCACAGTTCCAACATCGCACGAACTCGATCTTCAGCGCTGATCCCGGCCAACCGCCGCTCGACGGCCCGCGCGATCCCTGGTAGCAGTAACAGCGGGAACAGCGGGGTCGACATCTGCCGAGGCGGGCGCAGGTCCGGTACGGCCGGAGAGATCAGCGTCAGCGTGGTGACCAGATCCGGACGGCGGCCGGTCACCAGGATGGCTGTCAGCCCACCGAGGGAGTTGCCGATCAGGTGCACCGGTCCCCCACGGCCCTCGATGGCCGCGATCACCGTACGGACGTGCACCTCGATCGAGTAGTCACTGCGCGGCGCAGGCCCGGACCGGCCGAACCCGAACAGGTCCAGGGCCTGTCCGTCGAGACGGTCGGAGAGCAGCCCCGCGTAGTCGGTCCAGTTGGTGGAGGCCCCCCCGAGCCCATGCACGTACAACGCGGGTTCGCTGTCGGGCCCCCCGGGCGTGGACCGCACATAGATCACCCCGCCGTTGAGCGGCACCCGGCGGCCCGGCCAGCGGACAGGCGGCTCATCGGCAGAGTGCAGCGGAGCCTCAGACAACGTGGCGGTGCGCATCTGACGAACGGTAGCTCGCTTTCAGCTGGGGGCGCTTCGAGGCTGATCGGCCAGATCCAGGACTTGACGCGCGAGATCGGCTATGTAATGTTTATCGATAGTACCGATACTCGATATGGAGGCGACACGATGGAGGCGACAGTGTTCAGGAGAAAAGGATCGTTGACCAGTGGTTGCTCGAGGCCCTGCTGCTGGTGGTGGCCGGCTTCGCCACCGTCTCGTCCTGCGTGACGGGCGTGCGAGCGCTTACCGAGCCACGGCTCACAGTCGAGGGGCTGACGCTGGCCACCACACCAGCGGTTGATGTCTCGTCCTCGGGCAAGTTCGTGGTCGAGCCGATCGGTGAATCCGTCCTGAGCGTCTTCGACCCCGCAGTGGCGCAGCGTGCGCTCGCGTCCTCCGGATGGCTGCTGCTCGGTGCGGTCTGCGCAGTCGCTGGCTGGCTGCTCTGGCGGGTCCTCACCAGCCTGCGCGGAGGGGATCCCTTCGAGCCCGCCAACGTGCGGCGCCTCACCGTCGCAGCCGCTCTGGTCACCGTGGGCGGAGTCATCTCCGGTGTGTTGCGCAGCGTTTCCGACGGCAATTTGAAGGAAGCCGCGGACAACGCCTTTTTTCGCGAGTTCGGTACGACCCCGCTCGCCTACGGCGGCCAGATCGAGTTGACGCCGGTCCTGGTCGGTGTCGCCTTGGGCGGCATCGCCCTGGTCTACCGACGGGCGGCGGCTCTGCGGCACGAACTCGACGGACTCGTCTAGACGATGCCGGCTGGTCAGCCAAACTTCGACGATGGCGCGCACCGCGTCGTGTGCCATCTCGACGCGCTCTTGGCCGAACGTGGCATGACGCTTGCTGCCTTGGCCGAACAGGTCGGCGTCACCGTGGTGAACCTCTCGGTGCTGAAGAACAACCGCGCCCGAGCCGTCCGCTACTCCACGTTGACCGCGATCTGCGATGTACTGCGCTGTCAACCCGGAGACATACTGTCCGTCACCCACACCGGCCGATGACAACCGCAGGTGAGGACTCGCAGCACCACATGGTGATCGGGAGGACCCAGATGGACACCAAGGACCGTCCTGCCCCACTCATCGTCTTCGACGTCAACGAGACGCTGTCCGATCTCGGACCGCTGGCTGATGCCTTCACGGCGGTCGGTGCCCCGGGTCACCTGGTCGACCACTGGTTCAGCTCGGTCTTGCGGGACGGTTTCGCGCTGACCATCGCCGGTGAGTGCCCGAACTTCGCTGATCTCGGACGTGGCGTGCTCGCCGGACTGCTGGCCGGCCATTCGTTGAACGTCGCTTCCGACGCCGCGGTCGAGCAGATCATGTCGGCCTTCGCAGCGTTGCCCGTGCACTCCGACGTCGCCCAGGGCATCCGCGCCTTGGATGCAGCTGGCCTGCGGGTCTGCACGCTGAGCAACGGCGGAACGGCTTTCGCTGACGCAATGCTGACCAGGGCCGGAGTACGGGACCTGGTCGACCCGTTGCTCTCCGTACAGGACGCTGGTGCCTGGAAGCCGCTACCGCGGGCCTACGGGTACGCCGCCGAAGCCACGGGCATCGCGGCCGCCGACCTGATGCTCGTGGCCGTACACCCGTGGGACTGCGACGGGGCGATGCGAGCCGGCCTACAGGCGGCCTGGATCGACCGGACCGGCGCGCCGTACCCATCGATCTTCGCCACCCCGGACCGCACCGCAACGAGCATCGTCGATCTGGCCGCCCAGCTGAGTCGGTGAGACGGGCTCAGTGGGTCAGTTCCGGCCGCGCCTGCCCGGTTCGATTGACCCACGCTCCGCTGGCTCTGGTTCGCGGTCGATCCGTCCTGCTCTTCCTCGTAGTCCTCATCCAGATAGTCGGACTCGTCGAATTCGGACCGGTGGGACTGCAGGCCGCCGGCCAGCGTGGCCAGGCCCGCGCCGGTGACCCCGGCCGCGCCCTTGGAAGCGATGATCATGAACAACAACAGCGAGATCTGCTCCCCGATCGAGAGTCCCTGCCCAGTGGCCTCGGGTGATGTAGAACGCGATCATGATCAGGCCAACGCCTTTAGCGCGTCGGCGCCGGTCTCGCCGACCACTGCCGCGATCGCGCCGAAAGCCCCGATCGGGGCCGCCCACATGATCATCGCCAGCACCTTGAACACGACCCGCTGAAAGACCGCGATCCCGCGCAGCGCCGCCTCACCCGTACGACCGAGCGCCTGGATGGCGAACCCCACCAGCAGCGCGACGAACGGCGTGGACAGGACGCTGTCCCCCACCAGTGGCGAGACCAGGGTGGTCGATCCGATGCCGAGCACGATCGTGCAGCTTGAGCGCAATGCCGAGTTCCGGGTTCGCCAGCCCGACGATGATGCCGAGCACGACCGCGGCAATCACCGCCATGTAGAGCCAGTGCGTACGGTCCCTGCAAACCGGTGCCGATTCGAGCTTCTCGTCGTTGTCTGCCCGAGCCATCTGTCTCCCCTTCGCCACTAGTGACCAGCGTCACTCCGGGAGGGGAGACTCTTGCGCGCGCACGGATCGGGGGCCAGGCCGGGGGTGGCGTGCGCACGGCGAGTGGAGATCCCCCTCGTCCTTCCAGTCCTTGCCACGAGGTGTACGAGAAAGGTTCACTGCCGGAGACATGACGACGACCCACACGCAACCGGACTCGAGACCCGATCCGCCCACCGGCCGTCAGGGCCGGCTACCTCGCTCCGCCCGACGCCAGCAACTGCTCCAGGCAGCGCGAGACATCTTCGTGGCCCGTGGCTACCACGCAGCAGTGATGGATGAGATCGCCGATCGCGCCGGGGTGTCCAAACCCGTTCTCTATCAGCACTTCCCGAGTAAGCGTGAGCTGTACTTGGGACTGCTGGACGAGCAGGTCATGCATTTGGGCGAACGGATGGTCACCGCACTTCAGGACACAAACGACAACAAGGACCGGGTACACGGCGCGATCGCAGCGTACTTCGAGTTCGTTGACGCTGAGGGCGAGGCCTTCCGCCTGTTGTGGGAGTCCGACCTGCGCAACGACCCGGAAGTCCACAAAAAGGTCGAGCGGGCCTTCGCCGAGATCGTCTCGGCGCTGGCCGACACAATCAACGCCGAATCCGGCGCTGGCCCGGCGCAATCCCACCTGCTCTCGGCCGGATTGTCCGGCCTGGCCGAGATCAGTGCACGATGGTGGTTGGAACGCCGCAACGATCAGGCCAGCGATCTGAGCAAGGACGAGGCCGTCGTGCTGATATCGGCGCTGGCCTGGCGTGGGATCTCCGGTTTTCCGGTGCACTCCGACCTCCGGGCGGGCGGGGCCGGCGAGTCATCGGCTGATTCCACTGTCGATCCGCCCGGCTGAGCCGAGGATTCGTTCGCGCACGGCGTAGGAGGTCCGGGCGCCCGCCCGGGAGAGCTGGACTAGCCTCGGCCGAGCGACCGTCGGACCAGCCGGACGGTGCGAGATAAGGCGGGCAGCGGTGGAAGTCAAGATCGGCGTGCAGCACTCACCTCGGGAGCTCACGGTGGATAGCCCCGAGTCCCCCGACGACGTGCAGGCAGCGATCACCGAGGCCATCGACCGCGGCCGGGGAGTTCTGATCCTGGTGGACGAGCGTGGTCGCCGGGTCGTCATCCCGGTGGAGCGCATCGCCTACGTCGAGATCGCCGAGGCAGATCACCGTCGGGTCGGGTTCAGCGCCCAAACCTGAGTTATAGGTCGTCAGTCTCGAAGGTGTTGCAGCTATCGATCGAGCCCTGCTCGAATCCGATCATGAACCAGCGCTGACGTTGCTCTGAGGTGCCATGGGTGAAGGCCTCGGGGTTGACCTGACCACCCTGTGAGGACTGAATTCGGTCATCGCCGACCGCGGCAGCTGCGGACAACGCGTCGTTGATGTCCTGTTCGGACAGGGGACCCAAGAACGGCGTACCGGTGTCCGGGTCGGGCACGGTGGTGGCGTTGTTGGCCCAGATCCCGGCCAGGCAGTCGGCCATCAGCTCCACCCGGACGGCCCCGGATTCCGGTCCCTGCGGATCCTGCTGGGCTCGATTGAGCAGTCCTAGCTGGTTCTCGATGTGGTGGCCGAACTCGTGGGCCACGACGTACTCCTGGGCCAGCGGACCGCCGTTGGCCCCGAATTGGGTCTCCAGGAGTTCGAAGAAGTCCGAGTCGAAGTAGGCAGTCTGATCGGCCGGGCAGTAGAACGGCCCGGTAGCGCTGGTCGCGCCGCCGCATCCTGTGCTCACCGATCCGACGAAGATGTCCAGATTCGGTTGGACGTACGCGGGCCCGCCGCTGTCGGGCAGCAACTGCTCCCATAACGCATCCAGGCTCTCGGCCGTCGCGATGATCCGGCAGTCGATGTTGGTGTTCGCCGCTTCGGCGTCGGTGCACTCGGCGAAGGCGTCGTCACCCTGAGTCTGACCCTGTCCACCGGAGTCCCCACCACCGAGGATGTCGCCGGGATTGAACCCGAAGACCAGGGCGAGGACCACGATGATCAGGCCGCCCCCACCGCCGACCGCGATGCCACCTCCCCGGCGGCCACCGCCACGTCCGCCACGCTCGCGGCCAGGATCGACCTTGATGCCTTCGTTGAAGGTCATGCATTCACCGCCACGAAATGTGTTCCTCGGTCATGAACTCAGACCCAGCTGACTCATCCGCACGGTGTGCGCCGACGTGATCCGGTTGAGGAGCTCGCTAACGCCGGCCAGGTCGCCGGTCCCGTTGATGAGCAGCTCGGCCAACTGGTCTCGCTCCGCGATGACCCGCTGGGACTGGGTCAGCGCCTCCCCCACCAGGCGTCGCGCCCAAAGCGCCAGTCGGCCGCCGATGGCCGGATCGGCCCTGATTGCCGCACGCACTTCTCGAACCGCGAAGCAGGCGTGTCCGGTGTCGGCCAACACCGACAACACCAGCGCTCGAGTCGAATCGTCCAGAAAGTTGGATACCTCGCGATAGAAGTCGGCAGCCAGGCCGTCACCGACGTAGGCCTTCACCAAGCCCTCGAGCCAGGTGCTCGGCCGGGTGCCGTCGTGGAAGGCATCGATCGGCGCGGCGAACGGGGACATCGCCTTTTCCGGGTCGGCCCCGAGTTCGATCAACCGGTTACAGAGCAGCCCGAAGTGCCCCATCTCGGCCGCCGCCATCGTTGCCAGAGCGGCGCGCCCGGCGGTGGTCGGCGCCATCCGCGCGTCCTCTGCCAGTCGGTCGAAGGCCGTCAGCTCGCCGTAGGCCAATACCCCCAGCAGGTCAACCACCGCGTTCTCGGTCAGCACTTCACCTTTCTGCACGGGAGTAGCACCTCCCAACAAACGCCACACCATGCCAGCGACATCAACGGACCAGTCCAGGCTAGTCGAGCGGCCGGGCGTAGCCGGGTCGCATCCTGGCCGGGGTAAGGTCGAGCGGCCGGGCGTAGCCGGGTCGCTCTTGGCTGGCGCCAGAGGCACGAGCGGGTGGGCTGGCCTCGGAGCGCTCGGCTGGGGTCAGGCACGGCTGGGCTAGACTCGGCACGGCGAGCCGAACCACGGCCCGCGTATCTGTGCGTCAACGCCTTTGCGGCGCTCTCCGGACGATCCGGAAGGTGCCACCGCGATCTGATTCGGCGAGTTGCCAGAGTTCTTCAAACTCGGCCCCGCGAATCTCCTGATCGCCTCCGGACGTCGGCGCGAAGCGGAAAACGACGTAGTTGCGAGGCGAGAGAACTGACTATCCGGACCGACCACGAGCAGGCCCAACCCGAGGCCGCCCATCAACACCTGAGCCACGACGAGGCGGTTGCCCTCGAGCATGCCACCGAGGGAGCGCCGGAGGTGCTGCCGGCCGAAGAACTCGCGGCCCGCGCGCCAGTCGAGGAGACCGCGCCGCTGTTCACCGACTTCAACGTCCACCCCGATATCACCTCGGCATTGGCAGCGGTCGGGATCACCCGCACCTTCGCAATCCAGGAGCTCACTCTTCCGATCGCCCTGGGCGGCCACGACCTGATCGGCCAGGCCCGTACCGGCACCGGTAAGACCCTGGGCTTCGGCGTACCGATGCTGCAGCGGCTGACCAACACCGCCGAGGGCGCCGATGGGATGCCGCAGGCGCTCGTCGTCGTACCCACTCGGGAATTGTGCGTCCAGGTAGCCCGGGACCTGGCCACCGCCGGGTCCAGACGCGGCATCCGCGTCCAGGCCATCTATGGCGGTCGGGCCTACGAGCCCCAGATCGAAGCGCTACGGCAGGGCGTGGAGATCGTGGTCGGTACTCCCGGCCGGTTGCTCGACCTGGCTGAGCAGCGCCATCTGTTGCTCGGTTCGATCAGCGTTCTCGTTCTTGACGAAGCAGACGAGATGCTTGACCTCGGCTTCCTGCCCGACATTCAGCGGGTCCTGAGCATGGTCCCGACGCAGCGCCAGACCATGCTGTTCTCCGCGACGATGCCCGGCCCGATCGTCACTCTGGCCCGGCAGTTCATGACCCAACCGACCCACATCCGGGCGCACGGCAACGACGAGGGATCAACTGTCCCGGACACCACCCAGTACGTCTACCGCGCGCACAACCTCGACAAGCACGAACTGCTGGCCCGCCTGCTACAAGCCACCGACCGTAGCCTGACGATGGTGTTCTGCCGTACCAAGCGGACCGCCCAGAAGGTCGCCGACGAACTCGTCGGCCGGGGTTTCGCGGCCGCAGCCGTGCACGGCGATCTGGGTCAGGGGGCCCGTGAGCAGGCGCTTCGAGCTTTCCGCTCGGGCAAGGTGGATGTCTTGGTCGCCACCGATGTCGCCGCTCGTGGGATCGACGTCACCGGCGTCAGCCATGTCGTGAACTACCAGTGCCCGGAGGATGAGAAGACCTACCTGCACCGCATCGGGCGCACCGGCCGGGCCGGGGGCAAGGGAATCGCGGTCACCTATGTGGACTGGGACGACCTACCCCGGTGGAGTCTGATCAACACCGCTCTGGACCTACCCTTCCACGCGCCACCTGAGACCTATTCCACGTCCGAGCACTACTACACCGACCTGGGCATTCCGGCCTCGGCCACCGGTCGGCTGCCCCGCTCAGCGCGTACCCGTGAGGGGCTCTCGGCCGAGCAGCTCGAGGACGTCGGCGAGACGGGTCGAGGTCGGGGTGGCTCCAGCGGGGCGAGCGGCCCCGGCGGATCCAGACGGTCGGGCTCCGGCGGCTCGGCAGGCAGAGGCATCTCCACCGGCTCGGATCGGTCCTCCGGGGCCGGCGGCGGGGGACGCGGACAGGCCGACTCACGTCGGGACGGCCGATCCTCCGGTGAGCCGCACGCCACCGGCGACGAGCCGGCGCGGCGTCCGCGGAGGTCACGTTCACGCAGCCGTACCCGTGGTGGGGTATCTGTCACTACCGAAGGTGCCCCGAGTACCGGCAGCGATGAAGTGTCCGAAACCGGCACAGACCGGCAGGGTAGGACTGCTTCCTCCGACGCGACCGGTTCGAGCCGGTCCCGCAACCGTCGGCGTCGTCCCGCGCAAGCCGCGGACTGAGCACAGCTCACACTCGATGAGTCAGGCCTTTCCCCGCGGGCTGCGGCGGCCGTCCTGGCCGGCGCTGGCCTGGCTGGGGGTACTCGTGATCGCCCTGGTGCTCGGGGTAGTCCTGGCCGGAAATAGCGATGCGGGCAACACTGATGTACGCACCGCCACCGACCTACCCGCGAGTTCGAGCGGGCCGCTGCCCGGACGAGTCAGTCCGTTATGGGCCGTAGATGCTGCCGTCGACGACCAACAGAGCGTGGCCAGTGGCACGGTCATCACGTCCAACGAGCACGGCGTACGCGGGCTCGATCCGCTGACCGGCGACGAACGCTGGCACTATCTGCGCCCGAACGCGACGATGTGTGACCTCACCGTCCTCGTCGACGTCGTGGTCGCCATCTTCAAGACGACCGGCCGGTGCAACGAGGCGGTCGCGCTGGAGGCTGGCACCGGGGTGCGTCGGTGGTACCGCAACGTCGACTTTAGCGATGAGCTGAGCATGCTCGGTTCCGGTACGGCCGCCCTGGCAGCAACGCCTGGGGGGATCGCGGTCCTCGACGCGGTTGGGAACTCCATTCGGTGGCGATACAACCCCCCACAGGGATGCGAGTTGTCCAGCATCGGCATCGGTATCAGTGGCGTCGTCGTCCTGGAACGCTGCACGACCGGGACGACCTGGCTGGCCGAGTTCGAGCTCGAGAGCGGTGACCAGCAGTGGCGGGTGGCACCGCCCCCGGGCGACGTCACCGTACTGGGCGCAGACGGAGTCGTCAGTCTCCTTGTCGGACAACAACTCATAATCTTGAGTGCCCGCGACGGCTCGTTGGTGTCCACCATGACCACCGCCGCCGAGTCTGACGAGTCAGCCGCCACCATGTCCGCCGGGCCACCCGGCGGACAAGGAGTTCCATTGGTGTATCTCGCAGGCCAGCTCTACGCCATCGAGCCGGCCGGCGGCGCGCAGCTGTGGAGTGTGGCGGCGACGGGATTACCGGCCAACGGCGACTCCGCTGTGGTCGTACCCGAGGCCGGCGCCTTCGTAACTCGTAACCTGGTGACCGGTGAGGAGATCGCCCGCTCACCTATCGGCGACGCAAGCGGATCCCAGGAGGGCGGCCTCGAGGGACTCGTGCGGGTCGAGCTAGCTGGTTCAGTCCTGATCGCGGTCACCCAGAACGGCCTCGTCAGCTACGGCTGAAACCCGCCCGGGCGCCTCAGACGCAGACGCAGAGTTCGTTGCCCTCAGCATCGGCGAGAACCCACCAACCCGGCGCGTGCTCGTCGGTCACCTGACGCCCGCCCGCGGCTATGAGTGCCGCGACGCGATTTCCCGCCTGCGCGCGCGGGACGTAGACGTCGATGTGGATCCGATTGCGGTTGGGTCGCGGTTGCGCCATCTGCTGGAACCAGACCGCCGGCGCAGTGCCCGAGGGGTCGACGAGGTCGTGCTCGCCGTCGGGGTTCGTCATCTCCTGCAGATCGAGACCGACCCGCCAGAACTCCCGGATGGCACTCGGATCGAGGCAGTCGATCGCGATCTCCGCCCTCCGTAGCGCCGCGGGGACCGAGGACGCGCTCAGCTTGCTCGCGACCTCGCTGATCCGTTGAGCCAGGGCCACATCCAACTCGGTAACGCCCCCCTTGGAGTGCGTGGACAAGGTGAATGTCACCTTCTTCCACCGGATGTCGACGTCGGGATGATGGTTCATTTCCTCGGCTGCCACCGCCACCTCGCCGACCAGCCGAATGGCCGTCAGGAAGTCCGGGGCATCGAAGCGGGCATGCAGCGAGTCATCGAAGGCCCGCCAGTCCGGAAGGTTCGCGATGGCGGTGCTGACATCGTCGGAACCGAGAACAGCAGGCATGGACCCATCCTGCACCCGAGCCACCCGGCTTCAGCCGGCTCGGGCGGCCAGGAACTCTGCGTGTTGCCGATAGGCCTGCACGCCCTTGGTCCGGCCGGCAGTGGCCAGCACCGACCGACCCGCGGCCGGTGCCTCGGCAAAGCGCACGGATCGCCCGATCGGAGGGTCGAGCACGGGCAATCCGTACCGATCGGTGACGTCGTCGAGGACGTCGCGCGAATGCAGGGTGCGGGCGTCGTACAGGGTCGGCAGCACGCCGAGCACCTGCAGTCCCGGGTTCGTCATCCGCTGAATGTCCTTGACCGTGTTCAACAGCTGGCCGACGCCGCGATGGGACAGCGTCTCGCACTGGAGCGGGATCAGCAGATCAGTGGCCGCGGTGAGTCCGTTGACCGTGAGCACACCAAGCGATGGTGGGCAGTCGATGAGCACATGATCGAAGTGTTCGTCCAAAGTAGATGGTAGATCAGCAATGGCGGTTCGCAGCGCGTACTCCCGGCCGGTTCGGGTGAGCAGCATCGACTCGGTCGTGGCGAGATCGATCGTGGCGGGCAACAACGACGGACCATCCGAGGTGGCGACGATCCCCTCAGCGATGGGCAGCTCACCAAGCAGGACCTCGTGCACCGATAGCGCCAACGTGTCCGGGTCCACGCCGAGGGAGAAGGTCAGGCAGGCTTGCGGGTCGAGGTCGACCAACAGGACCCGCTTGCCCAGATCGTGTAGGGCAACCCCGAGTGAGGCGACGGTCGTGGTCTTGGCCACCCCGCCCTTCTGATTCGCGACGGCGAGAACGTGAGTCACGTTCGGAAGTCTCTCAAGCCGGCCACG
>JACCUF010000433.1 GCA_013811975.1 Geodermatophilaceae bacterium
TTGCTGGCCTTGCACGCCGGCGGGACCACGATCTTCCTGTCCAGTCATCTGTTGGCCGAAGTCGAACAACTGTGCACCCGGGTCGGTGTACTCGACCAGGGCAGGTTGGTCCTGCAGGATCAACTCGACGCCCTGACCGCACCCACCGGTAACAGCGTCGTACGCACCCCGGACGCCGACCGGGCGCATGCGCTGCTCGATGGCCGGGTGCTGAGCAAGGACGGAGACCGCCTGATCGTCGCTGGGACCGACGCCGCCACCCTGAATGCCATGCTCGTGCGGGAGGGGATCCGGGTCAGCGAACTCGGCCCGGACCGGCGGACGCTGGAGCAGGTCGTACTCGAGGCGGCCACGAACTCGGGTTCGGACCGGATGCCGTCGGTCGGGTCACGGCAAGTGCCGCTTGATCCGGTCGAACCTGCTGATCGGGTTGACCCCGTCGAGCCGTTGTCGACTGCCGAGTTGCAGCGATGATCGCCGTCGAGATCGCCAAGATGCTGCGTCGCCCGCGAACCTGGGTGACGATCGTGATGCTCAACGCGCTGCCCACCTTGATCGCCGTCCTGCTGGCGCTGACCGACATCGGCCCGCGACCCGGGGAAGGGCCGGTATTCCTGTCCTCGGTGCTTTCCAACGGGACGCTGTTCCCGCTCGCCGCACTCGCGGTGATCCTGCCCCTGTTCCTTCCTGTCGCCGTGGCGGTGATCGCCGGAGACTCGGTCGCCGGGGAGGCCCAGACGGGAACGCTGCGGTATCTGCTGGTCCGACCGGTCGGCCGTACCCGCCTGTTGGTCGCCAAGCTCGCCTCGATCTTCGTGTTCGTTCTGCTAGCCGTCGTGGTCGTCGCCGCGGTCGGGTACGTCGTCGGTACCAACCTGTTCGGCGCGGCGCCCGTCGCGTCCAGTGTCTCGGGCACAACGCTGAGCAACGAACAGATCGCCGTTCGTACGGCCTTGGCGATCGGCTACATCACGCTCTCGATGCTCGGTGTCGCGGCGATGGCGTTGTTCCTGTCCACGCTGACCGACTCACCCCTGGCCGCGACGCTGGGCGCCTTGGCGTTCCTGATCGCCTCGTCGCTGCTGTTCACCCTGGATGCCGCCGACGCCTTGTCGCCGTACCTGCCCACCCGCTACTGGCTGGCCTTCGCAGATCTGTTCCGAGACCCCATCGAATGGCGCGACATCACCCGAGGCATCGCGCTGCAGGGGGTCTACGTCGGCGTCCTGCTCTCGGCGGCATGGGCAAACTTCACCACCAAGGACATCACGAGCTGACCGCGCCTAGCTGAGCCGCGCGCAGTCCTGGATGGACAGTTGCACGGGTGGGGTGGAACGGAGTTGCTCCGCGACGATCCGGGCCACCAACGGGTCGGTGACCAGGCCGGAGTGGGTGACCCGCGAATCCGCGCAGACGTCCTGAACGACGATGCCGAGCGCGCCCTCCAGTCGTGCGGAATCCGGCGGCGTGACTGTCTCGTCCAGCGTCGTCCAGATGGAGACGAAGGCCGGGCCGTCGGGCGTCTCGTCGCCGGCATTCAGTTCGCGCAGTAGCTCGCTGTCCGGGTCGAGTTGCTGACAGGCCAGCGGGCAGGAGCCGGGGGCGAGCTCCTCGGCGAGGCCGGCCAGCGTCGTCCCGTGGTGCGGGGCTCCCAGAGTGACCACCCTCCGGGCCAGGCCGCCGCCGCCCAGGTCAGCGACCCAGAGCCGGGCGACCAGCCCGCCGGCCGAGAAGCCGACGACGTCCACTGACGACGCTCCGGTCCGGTCGATCGCCGCACCGGCTGCGTCGGCAAGCGCCTGCGCCTGCTCGCGCAGGTCTCCCGTACCGTCACCGGGCAGCGCGAGGATCGTGACGTCACGTCCGTCGGATCGCAGGGTCTCGGCCAGGACGTTCAGGCCGCTGGTCGAGCCGCCGAAGCCAGGGATCATCAGTACCGGTCCCGGTTCGTCCTGGGGTACGGGCATCGCGGACGAGTTCGACCCCTGTACGAGGACGACGGCCAATCCCACTGCCACCGCGACCGCTAGGGCGGCGACCGCCAGCAGCAACCGGCGTCGCGCAGGTGCCAGGCCGGCGAACATCGCTCCATCCTCCGCTGCAGCACCTGAAAACCGCGTTAGGAAGCCTCGGCTCGCCTATTCGTCACCTCGCGCGAGTAGACGACGTGTAGCAGAGCGGCGACGTGACGGTAGGGGTCACGGCGTCCCGCCTCGCGCTCGGCGGCCAGGAGCACGGCCAGTTCATCCGGCGGCGGCAACGCCTCCTCGCCACGGTGGTCGGTGAAGACCCTGACCCCGTACCAGCCTGCTCGACGCCAGCCCGCTGGACCTAGAACGTGGTCCAGGTCCTCGGGGGTATGCGCATGGGCGCTTAAGCCGAGTCGGTTGACGTAGTCACGGCTGTCGAACGAGTCCATGGCACCGAGCCAGTTCCCTTGCAGGCCATCACGCATCGCCATGGCATGCCCGTTGCGTACGAGCAATGACAGAGTGGCCGGTCGTGCCGCGACGCTGGACAGCGCGCCGAGCATGGGGGTGACGTCATCGAGATAGGGCAGCACGCCGTGACAGAGGATGAGGTCGAACGGTCCGCCGACGAGGTCGCGCGCGGCCTCGCCCGGTCCCGGTACGAGGTGCACTCTGGCCCGTACATCTGTCGGCTCCGTGCTCAGAGCTGACTCGAACCTGGCCAGGAGGTCCGCGGAGATGTCGAGCCCGGTGACCTCGTGACCGGCTCGGGCCAGCAGCAGGGCTTGGGTGCCTTGTCCGCAGCCGACATCGAGAACTCTTGCCCGTGCCAGGCTCCGTGTGGCGAGGACCTCGGCCAGCTGGGCGGCCAGCACCTGCTGGCGTACGACATCTCTGAGCCGGCCGAGAACGCCAACCCAGTTCTCGACGCCGTCCAGGAAGCGGGTGTTCGCGTCGGGATAGTCCGCCACCGGGCGACGACTACTCGTCTCGCGCCTACCTCGTCTCGCGGCTAGTCGTCGTCGAGCCGGAAGCCCACCTTGAGCCCCACCTGGAAGTGCTCGATCTGACCGTCGACGAGGTGTCCGCGGATCTCGGTGACCTCGAACCAGTCCAGGTTGTGCAGCGTCTTTCCGGCCCGGGTCACCCCGTTGCGGATCGCCGGTTCGATTCCCTCGGTGCTGGTCCCGACGATCTCGGTGACCCGGTAGACGTTGTCTGCCATCACTGCCTCCTGTCGAATGTGCGTCCCGCTGACCGGTGCCGCTGCGCTCGCAACGAACGTAGTACCGACCGGTGTCAGAATGCTCGCGTGGGGGAACCGGCGGCGCGGCTCGACTCGAGGACTGGTGACGGTGCAGCCCGCCGTGCGCCCGGTTGGGGCAGCGACGCGGACCGGCGTTTGCGCACTGTGCTCGGGCACTTCCCCACCGGCGTCGTCGTCGTCACCGCGGTCGATGCCGACGGCCAGCCTGCCGGTATGACCGCGGGCACCTTCACGTCGGTGTCCCTTGATCCGCCGCTGGTGGCCTTTTTGGCGGCGCGGCCATCGAGCAGCTACCGCCGAATCCGTACATCAGGGTCGTTCTGCATCAACGTGCTCAGCGCCGACCAAGAGCCGGTGTGCCGGACCTTCGCAGCGCCCGGGAACGAGAAGTTCACCGGAATCGGTTGGCAGCCAGCCGGATCCGGCTCACCCCTGCTGGATGGCGTCGTCGCGTGGATCGACTGCGACATCGAGACCATCCACGAGGCGGGGGATCACGACATCGTGATCGGCCGGGTACGTGAGCTCGACGTCGCCAGCGGGGAGCTGCCGCTGTTGTTCTTCCGCGGTGGCTACGGCCAGTTCGCGCATGCGTCGCTGACTGCACCAGCACAACCGGATCTGCTCGAGCCGCTGCGCGCGGTCGATCGGATCCGCGCAGAGATGGAGCAGCTGGCCGCCGAACTCGAAGTCGAGTGCTTGGCGGTGGCTGCCGTGGATGATCAGCTGGTCGTCGTCGGCAGCGCCGGCACGCAGGACGAGATCGTGCACCACATCCGGATCGGCCAGCGGATGCCGTTCATCGCGCCCCTGGCGGCCTCGCTGGTCGCCTGGGCAGCTCGTAGCACGGTCGACGCGTGGTTGGCGCGGGTCCCCGGGTCTGATGTGGATCGGGCGGCGTTCGAGCGACTCCTCGTCCTGGTCCGCGAGCGCGGGTGGTCGCTGGCGCTGGCCAGCGCCGAACTGCTCGCCCTGGAGGCGTCGGTGGCCAACCAGTCGATCGGGATCACCGAGTCCGAACTCGACGACGCCCGGACGGCCGTCATGGACATCGGCGCGGACACCCATGAGCCGGCCGACGACATCGACGCTGCCCTGGAGTACCGGGTGGCCAACCTGAGCGCCCCGGTATTCGGCAGCTCCGGTGCGGCCGTGTTGCAACTGAGCCTGTACGGGCTCCCGATGCCGGTCAGCGGCGCGGATCTGGTGCGCTATCGGGATGCCCTGCTCGCCGCCGCCCGCCGGGCCAGCCAGGCCCTGGCCAAAGCGGGGAACCACTGATGCGACGAGTCCCGGGGCTTGCCCTCCGCCGGCTCGTGGTGCTGGCCGTAGTCGTGGTGCTGTCTGGCTGTGCGTCCGGAACCGACAGCACGGAGACTGCCGGATCAACTGCGGCTCTGTCTGCCGAATCGGCCCCCTCGGTCACCGCCCGACTGGCCACCCCGGCAGTACCGGGCATGACTGCGGTCGCCGTACGGCTGCGCACCGATGTCGCGGTCGGCGGACAGTTCCAGACCCGGATCACCAACACCGGGTCCGAGCCCTTCAGTGTGCTGGCCGTCAGCCTCGACTCGCCCGGCTTCGAGAGGTTGCCCTTCGACCCCCAGTCGGCGACCTACAACCCAGGCGCGACGATCGATCTGCCGACTCGGTACGGCACGGCAAACTGTGCTGACGGCGTGCCGGTCGACCCGGCGTTCGCGGCGCTGCAGGTGCAGCGGCCGGACGGAAAATTGGAAGAGGTTCGGGTGCCGCTGGCTGCACCCGATGACATCATCGATCGCATCCACGCCGAGGAGTGCAATGCGGTGGCGCTGGCTGCGGCGGTCGGCGTGAGTCTCGGCGCGTTCACCCCCGCGGTGCGTGACGGGCGGCCCGTGTTGCGGGCCGGCATCCTCCTGACCAGAGGCGATAGCGACGAGGAGATCGCCCTGTTCGAGCTGCGCGGGAGCGTCGTTTTCGACGTGTCCTTCGCCGAGGAGGCTGATCCGCCGCCAGCGATGGCCACTGATGAGGACGAACTGGAGGTCCCAGTGGTGCTGCGGATGACCGGACGCGGCTGCGACGCGCATGTGCTGGGCGAGACCAAGCAACCGTTCCTGTTCCCGTACTTCGTCACGTTCGACGCAGGGGACCCGCAGTACGGCGTCCTGGACGTCTCCCCGGAGCAGCGGGATGCATTGTGGAGCTACGTCGAAGTGGCCTGCGCCGAGGCCTGATCCGGGCGGTCCGTCCCGACTGTGGGGATAGAGCTCGAGGTCGCGGGCTACCAGCCGTAGGGCAGGCCAGTGTAGTTCTCGGCCAGGCTCTGCGCGGCCGCCCGGGATACGCTGAGGTAACGGAGTTGAGCCAGCTGCAGCTCGCGGGTGAACGGGTCGTCGCCGTCGGTGTGCAGCATCGAGGTCATCCACCAGGAGAAGTGCGTACACCGCCAAACCCGGCGCAAGGCGGTCTCGGCGTAGGCGTCCAGCAGATCCTGACCGCCGGAACCGTGCCGCCCAGCCATCGTTGCGGGTTCGAACCGTACGGAGCCTGCGGTATGGATAAGAGTCCGGGCGCGCTTCGCGCGCGACGCGACGATCGCGTCTGCGAGCAGTTTCGCATCGGCGACGGCCACGTTGAGTCCCTTGGCGCCGGTCGGCGGCACGATGTGCGCGGCGTCCCCGGCCAGAAACAGTCTCCCGTACCGCATCGGCGCGCTGACAAAGCTGCGCATGGGGGTGATCCCCTTGTCCAGGATCGGACCCGTGTTCAATTCCCAGCTCTCATGGCCGAGCCGGGTCGACAGCTCGCTCCAGATGCGATCGTCGGACCAGTCATCGAGTTTGTCATCGAGGCCGACCTGCAAATAGAGCCGGCTGATCGAGGGGGACCGCATGCTGTGCATGGCGAAGCCATTGGGGTGCCAGGCGTAGATGAGTTCGTCGGTCGCCGGCGGCGCTTGCGCCAAAATGCCGAGCCAGCCGTACGGATATCCGCGCTCCCAGATACGGCTCGACGAAGCCGGGATGGCCGGGCGAGAGACGCCATGCGAGCCGTCACAGCCGGCGATCAGGTCGCAGTCGATGGCCTGCGAGTTGCCGTCCGCGTCGAGAAAGGTGACCCTCGGGTGGTCGGTGTCGATGTCGTGTACGGCCGCTTGCGACACCTCGAAGTGCAGCGGCTGCCCGCTCTCGAGCC
>JACCUF010000473.1 GCA_013811975.1 Geodermatophilaceae bacterium
TACGGGCGCACGTTCGCCCCGGACGGCACGCTGTGGCAAGCCGAGATTTCCGACGGTACCTACGACGGCGCCCCGGCCCCGGACGAGCTGGTGCGGGTTGAAGCCGGCGATGACTTCGGCTGGCCGCAGTGCATCGGCGACCGCCTACCGGTCGAGTTTTACGACGGCACCGACGACCGCTGCGCCAACACGCCGCGATCCCACGCCCTGTTCGATCCGGGCTCGACGCCGACGTCGGTGGCCGTGGCGCCCTGGAACGACAATGTGCTGCTCGTCTCGCTGTGGGTGCAGAGCCGTATCGTCGCCGTCCCCGCCGCGTCCGGTGACGACACCAGCTCCAGCGCACCCGACTCGAGCGGGCCCAGCGGTACCGACGATGACGGTGGACCCGTCGAGTACACCGACTTCATCACCGGCATCGAACGCCCACAGTTTCTGCTGGCCGACGGCGACCGGCTCTTGGTGGTCGACTACGGGGGCGGGCGCATCGTTGCCGTCACCGAGTCCACCGGCTGATTCCCTATGGAGGATCGGGTGTCAAGTCCTCTCGATGAGGTCGTCGATGGCGACGGGTTCGTCGCAGTGTGGGCACATCGCTCCGTAGCCGATGCGGCGGCCGAAGAGACCGCAATCGGGGCATCTTTGGTCGCCGAGTTGGCGGGTTCCGCAGGTGTCGCATTCGTAGACTGTTGCTTCCCGCTGGTGTTGGGATGGCGGGAGCGGGGGCTGGGCGATGGTGTTGTGGCGTCGACGGTAGGCGGCTTGCCGGCAGGCCGGCGAGCACCAGCGTTGACGGCCGGCGAGCTCGAAGGGTGTCCCGCAGACGGGGCAGTCCATCGTCACGCCATCGTTACGCGACGGCATCGTCGGCTCCGGCGTCGGGTCGATGGTGCTTGACTGGCCCGTTCCTCGGGGGTGACGATGCCTGTTGGGGAAGGTCGCCTCGTGTGCCTGCGCTTGGTGCGTGTGGCTTCGATTGTCCTGCGAGGACGTTCTGGGGGGCCTTCCCCACTTTCTTGCTGCGACGGCGGGCGCGCGCCTCGGCGGGCACGGTCCAGTGTTCGGCGATGATCGCTATTGCCTCGTCGGGTTCGACGGGGCGGCCGTCGGTGTCGCAGATGACGTAGGGCATGGCGCGGTGCATGACGGCCCAGAACCGTTCGGCCAGGTGGGCGGCGACGACGCACAGGGCTCCGAGGTGGTCCTTGCCTCGTTCGACCATCTGCACGTAGTAGACGCGGGCCAACTGGGGGTCCTGTTTGCGGGCGGTGTCGGCGGCACGAACGAGGGTGGTGCGCAGCAGCGACGACCCGGCTTTGGACATGGGTTGGCCTTTGCGGTCGGTGTCGCCGGTCTCGGACGCTTTGGGGACCAGACCGGTGAAGGATCGGAACTGCTTGCCTCGCTTGAAGCGGGCGGGGTCGCCGATGGCGGCGACAAGGGCCGGTCCGCCGATGTCGGCGACACCGGGCAGGCTGCGGGCCAGCCCGGTCGGGTCGACCCAGCGGTAGCAGCGCTCGCGTTCGGTGGCATGGGCGGCGAGCTCGGTCTGGACGGCGCGCAGCAGGCGGACCTCGGTGGCGACCTCGGCGGCCAGATCGACGAACGCCACCGCCGGGTGACCGGCATACAGCTCGAGCGACGACTCGGCGGCATCGAGCCACTGGCGGGCCCGTTCGACACCGAGGTGTCCCTTGGAGGACTTGGCGATCAGGGCGGTGAGCCGCTTGAGACCCAGCCGGACCAGGGTGTTCGGGTCGGCGAAGCGTTCCAGCACAGCCAAGTCAGCGACACCGAGGTCACCGGTCAGCGGGGTCATCGGCAGCACCTGGCGGACCAGGTCCTTGATCCGGCGCTTGTGCTCGGCCCCGGCCTGGGTGAGCCGATCGGTCGCCCGGACCCGACGGTCCAGCGCCGCCCGCTCGACTCCGGGCAGCACGAGCGGCTGCAGCCCGGCCGGGTCGAACAACGGCAGCCGGGCCAGGGTGTCGGCGTCGATCCCGTTGGTCTTGGTGTGCCGAGACAGGAACCGGCGCAGATCATGCGCCTTGGCCGAACTCACCCGATGTACCACGTGGCCACGGGCGCTGAAGAACACCGCGATCGGCATCCACGCCGGCCCGGTCGGCTCCACGATCACCTCCAACCGTGTGCCCGCCCCACAGCCCGCCAACGCCGCGTTCTCCACGTCGGTCAGGCTCTCCACCGTCGGCCACGCCTTGCGCTTGGCCACCGTGTTCCCCTCACCGTCAAGCACTCGCACCGTGTGCGCGCTGGCGATGCCCAAGTCGATACCGACCAGGCGTCGTTTGTCATTCATGCCGTCTCCTTCGGTTGTGTCGGTTCCACCGGCTCGCCCGCAGGAGCGACGCACGCATCAGGCCACGGTCCCAAGGAAGACACGCGCCAACCGCGGCTCCCACTCATGTGCTGCAACCGGCTCCGGCCTCCACGGACCGAGCCACTTCCCTCATCCGGGGCATCCGTGGCCGGCCGGGTGTGGCAATCAGGCGGACGGGGCCAGCCTCCAACAGGAACCTCCCCCAGAACCGAACTCGACGCCACCCCCCGGACCAGCCGGGATCACCATGCAACCCTGGAACCTCAGCCCCGTGGTGGATCCACGGTGCCGATGTCCCTTACATGAACCGGGAGCCCCTCGGGACGAAATCGTCCGGCCGGGCTCGCGCGCCCGGTTCCTAGACTTGGTCCCGATGAACGCACCGATCACGATCACGCTTCCCGACGGTTCTGCTC
>JACCUF010000006.1 GCA_013811975.1 Geodermatophilaceae bacterium
TCGACTCGGACGATCCGGCGGCCAAGGCGCAACAGCGCCGCGCGCTCAAGCTCATGGCCGCGGTGTTGATCCCGGTCGCGCTCGCCACCGCCATCGGGCTGATCGTGCTCTGGCCCAGTGGTACCTCCGATGCCCAACGGGCGGCCGAACAATACTTCCCGGAAGGCACGCTCTACCCCACCGGTGAGGTCGTGGCCATCGAGGCGTACGAGTGCGGTCAGCCTGGAACTGGCGTTGACGGCGGATCCCAGACCTGTGCGACCGTCACGGTCACGATCGAGGACGGACCTGAGGCGAACGAGAACGTACGCCTCGATCTGCCGCCCGATGTCTACGGATCCGGGTTCGAGCCTGGCGTACGCGTGGTGATGAACCGGGCACCTGTCGGCGACCCGGATGCGCGCTACAGCTTCAATGACTTCGCCCGTGGCTTCCCGATCGCCACACTCGCCCTGGCTTTCGCGATCGCGGTGATCGCGGTGGCCCGGATGCGTGGGCTGGCTTCGATCCTGGGGCTGAGTTTCGCCTTCTTCATCTTGCTCGAGTTCATGCTCCCTGGGCTGCTGGCCGGGAGTTCCCCGGTGCTCATCGGGCTCGTCGGGTCGTCGGCGATCATGCTCGTGGTGCTCTACCTGGCGCACGGCTTCTCGGCCCGTACGACGACCGCGCTGCTGGGAACGCTGTTCGGTCTCGGAATGGTGACTGCCCTCGGCGCGTACGGCCAGTCGGCTGCCCGGGTGAGCGGGTTGGCCAGCGAGGAGAACGTGGTCCTGGCCGGTTTTGCGGCCGAACTCGACCTATCCGGGCTGGTGCTGTGCGGGATCATCGTGGCCGGGCTCGGCGTCCTGAACGATGTCACGATCACTCAGGCCTCGGCGGTTTGGGAGTTGCATCAGATCTCACCGGACCTGCCGGCCAAGACCCTTTTCGCGAGCGCGATGCGGATCGGGCGCGACCACATCGCCTCGACGGTCTACACGATCGTGTTCGCCTACGCGGGCGCCTCCCTCCCATTGCTGCTGCTCTTCGAGATCTATCAGCGCCCGGTTCTTGACATCGTCACCAGCGGCGTCATCGCCGAGGAGGTGGTCCGTACCCTCGTCGGCGCGATCGGGCTGATCCTCGCGGTACCCGTCACCACCGCCATCGGAGTCGCCATCGTCAAGGCAAGCAACAACCCCGGTGGACTTGAGCCTATTGCGGCGACCCGCCGTGGCAAGAGCCCGAAAACCGCAAAAAGGTCAAGATCACGAAGCGACTGGGACTGGCCAGAGTGAGTGAGACCGGTCCGCAGGCGCGCGGATAGGGTCTGGCCATGCTGTTGTCCGACCGGGACATCGTCGCCGAGATCAAGTCGGGTCGGGTCGCCCTGGAACCCTACGACCGGGAACTCGTCCAGCCTTCGAGCATCGACGTACGCCTGGACCGCTTCTTCCGGGTCTTCAACAATTCCCGATACACCCACATCGACCCGTCGATCCAACAGGACGAATTGACCACCCTGGTCGAACCCAACGGCGACGAGGCGTTCGTCTTGCACCCGGGGGAATTCGTTCTCGGCTCCACCCTGGAGATCGTCACCCTGCCCGACGACGTGGCCAGCCGACTCGAGGGCAAGTCCAGCCTCGGCCGGCTGGGTCTGATCACGCACTCGACGGCCGGATTCATCGACCCGGGCTTTTCCGGTCACATCACCCTGGAACTGTCCAACGTGGCCAATCTGCCGATCATGCTCTGGCCCGGGATGAAGATCGGCCAGCTGTGCCTGATCCGGCTGTCCACTCCGGCGCAACACCCGTACGGCTCATCGGTGTACGGCTCGCGCTACCAAGGCCAGCGCGGTCCGACGGCATCCCGCTCGTACCAGAACTTCTCCCGCGCACCCACGATCAGCGAGCGGCCGCCGCACACCACGGTGTGACTACGCGACCAACGATGTTGCGCCGGATGGGGCACGTACTGCTTTCGCTGGTCGTCCTGATCGTCGTCGTGGTCGGCGCGATGTGGGTCTTCCAGCGGCAATTGATCTACCTTGCCGGTGGTCAACCGACGTCGTCGGCGGGGGAGGCCCTCGTCGGCGCGAGTGAGTGGAGGATACGCACCGAGGACGGGCTCGAACTGGCGTCCTGGTTCGTACCCGCCCCGGTCCCACGTCCCGACGGCATGACCGTGCTCGTGGCGCCGGGCAATGCCGGCAATCGAGCCGACCGGGCTCCGCTGGCGAGCGCGCTCGTCGACGCCGGGTTCGACGTCCTGCTCGTCGACTACCGCGGGTACGGCGGCAATCCCGGATCCCCGACCGAAGCTGGGCTGGCCCTGGACGTCCGCGCGGCCTACGACGCGTTGCGGTCGCGTGACGTCTCGGCCGAGGAAATCCTGCTGTTCGGCGAAAGCCTTGGCGCTGCGGTGGTGACCGCACTGGCGACGGAGGTGACCGCGGCTGGGATGGTCTTGCGGTCCCCTTTCTCGGATCTGGCGTCGGTTGCTTCTGATGCCTACCCCGTCCTGCCGGTCCGCTGGTTGCTCTGGGACGAATTCCCGCTGCTCGAGCAGATCGGGGCGGTCCGGATACCGGTCGCGGTCGTGTACGGGACCGCCGACTCGATCGTCGATCCCGAGCAGAGCCTGCAGGTCGCCGAGGCTGTCCCGGTCTCGGTAGGCCCCTTCGCGGTCGAAGGGGCGGATCACAACGATTCGGCGCTGGGTTTCGGGCCACAGGTCGTGGCTGCAGTGCAAGCCGTCGCCGACGCGTGATCGAGTGCACCGTCTGCATCTCTGCACTGCCCGTTCGACCGCACAACGTTGACTCGGGGCGCCGACGCTGCGCAGAGTTTCACTCGATCACAGCCTCGGGCAGCCTGCCTTGCGGCTTGCCGGGCTGACGAGGACAACCGAGTCCGGGGGTAGGACGAGGAGTCCGTCGCCGAGCTTCTCCAGGTCGGGCGAGGAGGACAACAGGACGTCCCCCTCGACCCGCAGCCCGCGTGGTTCGGCACCGAGGTTGACCGCTGCCGACAATCCCGCCGCGGCACGCGAGACCACCAGCCACTGCTGATCAGCGTCGAAGTCCACGCTCACGTCGTCCAGCGGCCCGCAGCCCAGCCCAGGGTGCAGGCGGCGCAACGCGATCAGCGAGCGGTACCAGTCCAGCGTCTCGGCGTGCTCTGCCACAGAAACCTCGTCCCAGCGCAGCCGCGATCGTTCGAAGGTGGCGACATCCTGTGGGTCGGGCACGTCCTCGGGCCGCCAGCCGAAGTACGCGAACTCCTTTTTGCGACCCTCCGAGACCGCCCGACCCAGGTCAGGGTCCTGATGGTCGGTGAAGTACTGGAACGGGGTGGACGCAGCCCATTCCTCGCCCTGGAAGAGCGACGGTACGAACGGTCCGGTGAGCAGCAGTGCCGCGGCGATC
>JACCUF010000027.1 GCA_013811975.1 Geodermatophilaceae bacterium
GTCAAGAGCGACTCCGTGTCGTACGGGCGCCGAAGACCTTCCTTCGTACGGCGCGGTGCTGTCATCCGAGTCACCCTAGCCCGAACGAACGTTCGGGCGGGGGGTTATGAGCCGGCATCTGCGCAGCTCAGGTCTGACCCGGGGTAGCCGGCTGAATCACCGCCCGGCCGCGCACACTGATCACAGTCAAGACCACACCGGCGAGCATGGCCGGGATGCCGCCCACCAGCGCCACAACGCCGACCACGTTGAGTGCGTTGCGCTGGGGTGCGACGGCCACGAAATAGCCAAAGGTGTCCGGCGATCCGTGAAGTCACAGGTCACCGTAGTGGAACCGGCGACGGCGTCAAAAGACCCCACCGTCTCACCGGCGCTCGTCTCGATCGACGAACTTTGACGACTGCCGCGCAGTAGAGCCGTTGTCCCATCCGCCAAGGCGACATCGCAGGTGAGTTGCGCGACGGGGTTGCCGATCAACCCTCCGCTGACCGTCGTGGGTAACAACAGCACGACGTAGGAGCCCTCCTCGGCTTCGAAACGCAGTGGGGTTGAAACACTTGCGCGGTCCTCGGCGGCCAGAACCTGGACCGCCTGGTTGCCGAATAGCAGTAGGCTGCCGACGATGGTCAAGGCAACGCCTGCCACGGCGAGCCAGATACCGGCAATGAACGGCCGCCGGCGGCGCTGCGTGACGACTCGCCGCCTGATCGGTTTCGTCATCGGGTGCTACGTCCGGAGATCGAAGCGAGCCGAATCCAGACCGAGTTCATCTCCGTTTGCGAGCCGCTTCGAAGGCCTCACCGTAGGCGGCGCCGAGCCGCCAGTCGGTCATCATCCGACGTTGCCAGCCGGATTCGGCTCCCGCCCATGCTCCGGGCCGAACTCCGTGCTGTTGGGCGTAGCTGTCGTAGTCACCAGGGGCAACCCGATCCCGGGCCAGGCCGGCTCCCACCGCGACCCACATATCGAAACTCACCCCGTCGATCGGGACGTGCCCACCGGACACGTCCGCAGCGATCGGACGGTCGTCGGCCACGGTCATCGCTGACGTGGCAGGTCCCTTGCCGCTGAAGACATTGCCAACCTCGGCAAGGATTTCCGCAAGGGGTCGTCCAATCCCCGGATCAGTCATCGCCGCCACCGGCCAGTCGATCGTGACCCGGTCCAACCGATCCGGGTTGACCCAGACCGGTAACACAGTGCCTTCCAGGCACAAGTGGGTCGCGTAGTGCGGGACCTTGACCTTCTTCACCTCGACAAGGTATGCCTCCAGCCCCTCCGGGCGCACCGTGAGATCGAGCTGGAGCATCTGGGCCATACCGAATAACGCATTCTCGACAGAAGCTCTGTCGATGCTGGCCGAAGCCCTCGTTCCCTTCCGTCGTGCCTTGTCCAGGCCGAGGGTGTTGTCCACGATTCCGGGCGCGGGCGGCTTCTTGGTCGCGGCCCACACGATTCCCGGGTCACCGTCGCAGGTGGCTGGCCAGTCGATCACCGCGTTGCCGTCCAGATGCCGTACGACGACGGGCATGCCGAGCCGGATCGCGTCGTCGGGACGCAGCCTCTGATTGACGCCGGCTGTGAACACCGATGCGGCCGCAACCTCGACGGCATATTCGTCTACCCGGACGTTGTGTTCGCCTCGGGTCTCGGTGACCTCGATACCCGCGATGCGGCCGTTGGCACGCTCCCCCCGGGCGAAGACTTGCTCGCCCTTCACCTTGCCGAATCCGAACAGGCCCATGCGATCCTCCTGATCGCCGGGTCCGCCGCGGCGACGCGAGGAACCTAGCACCAGAGACGGTGCTACGGACCAAGTTTGGCGTGATGACCGAGCTGCCGCCTCAGTCGATGTCCGAGCCGCCGATGTGACGGGAGTGAACCGGCCAGACGCATCGCGGCTCAGAGGCGGCGACACGGAACCCGGAACCGCGGCCTGCCTGGCAACAGATTTCCGCAGAGTCACCCGCCACCCGCTCCGCCATCCGCTCCGCCGCCGAAGTCGTCGGATGCTCCCGCATCCCTCCACCGGAGGCATTTCCACCGATTCCTGCGGTATCGCTATCCCGCTATCCCGCTATCCCGAACCCTCCGACGGACATGCCGGTCACGAGACCTAACGTGAGCGCATCATCCTCGTCGCTGCGCCTCTTCTTCTCCTCGTCCGTGGTGTTCTTGTCGTCTTTGTCGAGCAGGCCCATCTGAAGCCCTTCGTCTAGGTCGGCGCTTGGGGGAGGCGTACATCGTCTGGTCAGGCGCGCCTCTCGGCAAGGATCAGCCATCGCCGCCGCCCCCGCCGCTGTCGCCGCTGGACCAGCCGCCGCTGTCGGCGCGCTGCCGGTTCCGCTGGACCAGCCGCCGCCGTCTCCTGCCCCCGAGTCAGCCGTCCCGGTGCGCTCCCAGTCTCCGCGTCCTGCGTTGTTGCCACCATCACGATCGGTATTGCCGCGGTCATTTTCCGGCCCCACCCCGGCTGTCGACCCCACGACGTGTCCACTCGTCACTGCCGCGTCACTGCCGGACGCGGCGGTCGTCTGCCGGTACTTAGTCTTGTTCTTCCGGCTGAAGAGCCCCATTCCGCACACTTCCCTGGTTCGGCAAACACCCTGTGCCGCGCTGTCGACGGCGTGCGTTGAACGCTCGTCCTTCTCACGGGTGAAAGCAAGGTCCGGACGTAGCCCGCGACCCCCGATCGGATCGTCTGCCTACGATGCTGGTGGAGTCACTGTCGCCTTCGCAAGGAGTTCAGATCCATGACGGCAACCAGCACCCAACCCTCGACCGAACCGAAGGTGTTGCACGAGATATACGTCGGAGGCGCCTGGGTCCCGTCGACCAATGACCGGCTGATCGATGTCCACAACCCCTACACCGAGCAGGTCATCGCTCGGGTTCCGGCCGGCTCGGCCGAGGACGTCGACGCGGCGGTCTCGGCTGCCCGGGCCGCGTTCGAGTCCTGGTCCCAGACGCCGGTCGCCGAGCGTGCGGCGTACCTGAACAGGGTCGCCGACGTACTCACCGAGCGCACCGACGAGCTCGCCGCGGTGATCACCTCCGAACTCGGGATGCCGCTGAAGATGGCCAAGCTTATCCAGCTCGGTACGCCGATCGGCACGCTCAAGACCTACGCCAAGCTGGCCGAGGACTTCGCCTGGGAGACCGAGGTCGGCAACTCGCTGATCGTGCGCGAGCCGATCGGCGTTGTCGCCGCGATCACGCCGTGGAACTATCCGCTGCACCAGGTCGTGGCCAAGGTCGCCCCGGCGTTGCTGGCCGGAAACACGGTCGTGCTCAAGCCCAGCGAGATCGCCCCGTTGATCTCGTACGAGTTCGCCCGGATCCTCGACGAGGTCGGCCTGCCTCCAGGTGTTTTCAACCTGATCAGCGGCGCCGGCCCGGAGATCGGCCAGGCGCTGGTCGGTCATCCCGACGTGGACATGGTCAGCTTCACCGGTTCGGGTCGCGCCGGTCGGGAGATCTCGGCGACGGCCGCGCAGACGGTCAAGCGGGTCGCCCTGGAGCTGGGCGGCAAGTCCGCCTCGGTGATCCTCGACGACCTGGACAACGAAGCTTTTGCCAAGGCGATCAAGTCTTCGGTAGGCCAGTGCTTCACCAACGCGGGGCAACGCTGTACGGCGTTCAGCCGCATTCTCGTCCCCGGAGAACGCTTAGACGAGGCGCTGACCGCCGCCGCCAAGGCCGCCGAGTCGCACGTCGCGGGTGACCCGATGACCGAGGGAACTCGCTTGGGACCCTTGGTCTCTGAGGCGCAACGTGATCGGGTACGCGGATTCCTGACCCGGGCGGTAGCTTCCGGTGCTCGGGTGGTCACCGGCGGGCCGGACGCGCCGGCCGGTGTGGAGTCGGGCTACTTCGTCTCGCCGACCGTGCTCACCGACGTCGACCTCGACTCCGAGATCGCACAGGAGGAAGTCTTCGGCCCGGTCACCGTCGTCCTGCCGTACTCCACCGTCGACGAGGCGGTCCGGATCGCGAACGACACGCAGTACGGGCTTGCTGCCGGGGTGTACGGCGCTGATTCCGACGCGGCGGTGTCGGTCGCCAAGCGGCTGCGGGCCGGCCAGGTCGACGTCAACAACGGCCGGTGGAACTGGATGGCGCCCTTCGGTGGCTACAAGCAGTCCGGCAACGGGCGCGAGTTCGGTACCGCCGGCCTCGAGGAGTTCCTGGAGATCAAGGCGGTGCAGAGATGACGGTGCAGCGATGACGGTCTCTTTCTTTGCTCTCTATCGGAGGCCGGAGGATGCCGACGCCTTCGACTCGGCTTATTTCGGTACGCATGTGCCGATCGTCGCCGGAACGCCTGGCCTGCTGGAGAACAAGGTGCACCGGGTAAAGCGTCAGCTCGTGGGGGAACCGGCGTACTACCTGCTCGCCGAGCTGGTCTTCACCGACGCGGAGGCGATGAAGGCCGCGTTCAAGTCCCCGGAATGGGGAGCTTCCGGTGCGAACCTGCAGGAATGGGGCGGGATGGACCTGGTCACGATGTTCACCACCGACGGCCCCGGAGCCGCCGGCTGACCCCCCGGCTTGCTGCCCGCACACCGAGTTGATCATCGGCAGTGAGGGGGTTATCCGACGAATCTCGGCGATAACCCGCCACAGTTCCGGTGATCAACTCCGATTGTGGCGACGGCGGAGTGACGGTGGCCTTTGCTGCCGTCCGGACCCCGGTCGGTGAAATGCTGGTGGCTGTCACCGAGGACGTCCGGGCCGCTGAGGCAGACCGGACGGCGGGATGGCACCAGCCCCCGCACTGACCTGACGGGATAGCGCGCGCATCCGTGACAGAGCTTTGCCTATCTGGTGCGGGACCGCGCGGGACGGCGATCGGCGTGTTGCCGCACCCGGTAGGCAAAGGCGGTTACCGCAGTTCCGTGGACGATCAGTCGTCGGCCGGGTCGAGCATCGCGAGGTGCGCGGGCAGCTTCTCGATCTCGCTCTCGACGGTGCGCCTGGCCATCCGGGCGTAGCTCGACCGGGTCATCGCTGCGGCCAGGCGTCCTTTCATCAGCGGTGTCATTTCCACGCTGATCGTCACCAGCGTCGTATCGGGGCTTGCCGAGGTCATGTCCACGCGAACCACGACGTCCTCGCTGCCGGTCATCAGCCGGGTGGCCACCGACAGCCGGGGCGACCAGTCAACGATTGCACCTGGCATCCCGCCCTCGACGATATCGCCGCTCCCGAGCGGCCCGGAGATCTGACCGGAAAAGGCGCGGAACTCCGTACCGAGGCCGGGATCCCCTGGGCTGTCCACGATCGCGGAGACATCGCAGACCGAGCAGTACGGCAGCAGCGTGGCCATCGCCAGCCAGACGTGCTCGACGGGATAGGCCACTTCACGCCGGCCGGAAGCCCTCGTCGTGCGCGCACCTGACTGACTCATCCTGGGACGAGCCTAATTGGGCGCACAGTTCAGTCCGGCCAGCCGCGCAGTGCACACTGCAAACGTGCGCCGCCCGTTTCGTCAGGTCGATGTCTTCACCACCACGCCCTACCACGGCAATCCGGTCGCCGTCGTCTTGGATGCCGAGGGGCTGAGCACCGGGCAGATGCAGCGCTTCGCGCACTGGACGAACCTTTCCGAAACGACCTTCGTCCTGCCGCCGACAGCACCCGGTGCCGACTACCGGGTACGGATCTTCACCCCGGTTGCGGAGCTCCCGTTCGCCGGCCATCCGACGCTGGGAACCTGCCACGCTTGGCTTGCGGCCGGTCATGACGCCGAGCTCGGCGCTGACGGCGGTGCCGATGGCCGTGCCGATGGCCGTGCCGATGGCGGCGACATCGTGCAACAGTGCGCTGCCGGGCTGGTCACGATTCGCCGGACCGCCGATGGGCTGGCCTTCGCCGCCCCGCCGTTGCTGCGCGAAGGCCCCGTGGAGGAGGCGCTGTTAGAGCGAATCGCCTCGATGGTGGGCATCACTCGATCCGAGATCGTCGATGCTCAATGGGCTGACAACGGACCGGGTTGGGTGGCCGTACTGCTCGAGAGTGCCGACGACGTGCTCTCCCTGCGGCCCGGACTCGTCGATCTCGACCTGGGCGTTGTGGGCCCTTACCCGCCGGGATCGCCACAAGCATTCGAGGTACGCGCGTTCTTCCCCAAGGATGGTGGCACCGTCGAGGATCCGGTTACCGGCAGCTTGAATGCCTCGCTCGCGCCATGGCTACTGCGCAGCGGTCGGGCAACGGTGCCCTACGTCGTCAGCCAGGGAACGGCTCTGGGGCGCGCCGGTCGCGTCCACGTCTCTGGCGATTCCGATGGCGCCATCTGGGTCGGTGGCGGCACCGTGACCTGCATCGCCGGACAACTCGAACTCTGACCGCGCGTACTGGGCACCCTCCGGGACGTTATGCGCACAACG
This sequence comes from Geodermatophilaceae bacterium, assembly GCA_013811975.1. Classification (GTDB taxonomy): domain Bacteria; phylum Actinomycetota; class Actinomycetes; order Mycobacteriales; family Geodermatophilaceae; genus JACCQS01. Next base: position 6,393 of record JACCUF010000027.1, read on the forward strand.
TGCGGGATTGGGGGTGCGGTGAGCGGACCGTATCCGCCAGCGCGGTGAGCACCTCCGAGCAGCCGCCGTCGATCCGCAGCGTCGCGAACTCGTCGCCCCGGGTAGGACCACGATTGAGAATGACCACCGGGATGTCGCGCCGAAGCCGAGCCCGCCGTACGAACCGCAGACCCGACATCACAGTCAGCGAAGAGCCGGCGACCAGCAGCACGGCCGCGCCGTCGACCAGGTCGAAGGCAGCCCCGACCCGCTCGCGGGGAACGTTCTCGCCGAAGAAGACCACGTCGGGCTTGAGCCGCCCCCCGCATGCCGTACACCCGGCGATCTGGAACCCGGCCACATCGGCCAGTACCGCGTCGCCGTCGGGGGCGGTCTCGATCGCCGGTCCGACCCGTTCGACGAAGCCAGGATTGAGCCTGGCCAGCCGGTCCTGCAGCTCGTACCTTCGCGTACGGGCTTGGCAGTCCAGGCAGATCACGTCTGCGATCCGACCGTGCAGGTCGATCACGTTCTGACTGCCGGCCGCCCGGTGCAGAGCATCGACGTTCTGGGTGATAACTGCGTTGAGGCGGCCGAGGCGTTCCAAGTCGGCCATCGCCCGGTGACCGTCGTTCGGGACGGCACGGGTCATCCGCGCGTACCCGACATGACTGCGGGCCCAATACCGTTGTTGCGCCGCAACACCGCTACGGAACTCGGTGATCGTCATCGGGCTACGACGGGCAGAGCCGGGCCCGCGGTAGTCCGGGATACCGGAGTCCGTGCTCATGCCGGCTCCGGTCAGCGCGACGGCCGTACCGGAGGCGAGCAGCGCGCCCAACTCACGAACGGCCGTCATCACCGATTCAGGTTATGTCGGGAACCGGTCACTCAGAAACCTCCGAAGTCGCCGCCACCGAAGTCGCCGCCGCCGAAGTCCCCCCCGCCCCAACCGCCGCCGTAGTCGCCGCCGCCACCAATGTCGCCGCCGTAGTCGCCGCCACCCATGTCGCCGCCGCCGGCATCTCCGTACCCGCCGTCACCTCCGGCATCGCCGCCGCCTTCACCACCACCGCCGCCGTCGCCGCCTTCACCACCGCCGCCGTCGCCGGACTCGGCGCCGTCGCCGTACCCCTCTGAGTAGCCCTGCTCGAAGGACTCCGTCGAGGGGACGCCGGCCATCCCGCCGAACATCGCGCTGAACAAGAACACCGAGCCCAGGCCCCACGCGCCACCGATGAGGGCTGGACGCCACCAGGGCTCGCTGTACCAGCCCTGCGGCACCGGCCGGCCGGCCACCCGACCGCCGGGGTAGTAGTGCTGGTTGCGTTCGCTCGGATCAGGCGAGGCGCCGTAGCTGCGGCCCTCCACGTCGACCTCGCGCTCCTCGGTGACTGCACCGGCCGACTTCTGGCCGTTCAGGTCGGGCAGCGGCGGCCCCGGGTCGAGGTTCATCGCCGTACGGGCGGCGCGTACGTAATACAGGCCCTCGACCGCGGTCTGGGTGACCAGACGGCTCTGGGCGACCGTGCGTGCCTGGTCCAACTGAGACCCGGCCGCTATGTAGCGCTCGGATGCATCGGCCAGGGCCTGCTGGGCCGGGCCGTCGACGGAAGACAGGTTGGACAACTGACCGCCGAGCAGTTCATACCACCGGCGCGCCTCGGCCTTGGCGTCCTCGAGGGTGGTGGCGGCTGCTGCAGTCTGCTGCTTGCGCTTCTGGCTGGACGTGTACAGAGCGCCGGCCGCCAGTAGGACCAGCAGGATCAGAATGATCTCCACAGTTGTGTTGCCTCCTCGACTTGGAACGGGCGCTCCGGGGTGCTGGCCGGCTGGCTCACCGGCTGCCTCATCTGTCTAACGTAGGCGCCGGATCGGGCGTTCCGGCTGGAGCAAGAAGTATCACTCGCGACGCTACCGGGCTCCGTATGAGCGCAGCCGGGCCTCGATCTCGGTCAGCGCCCTGGGTAGGTCCACGGTCTCGGCCACTTGTACGGGCACGCCCTGTCGGGGCACGGCGCCGCCGGCTGATTGTGCGTCGTCCTGCAAGCCCGGGGCCGGTCCGGTTCGCCGGTCCACCCACGTCCTACCCCGGCCCGGCCCATGTCCGCAGTCAACAGTGACCTTTCGCGCAACCGTGCCGAGGACTCCGGGGATGACCGCTTCGAGCACTGCCAGCGCGTCATGGATGACAACGCCCCGGCCACCCTGCACCCGCATGTAGTGGTCGAGGTGATGCGCCAACATCTCCGCCGCCGCAGACCCGACAGGACCACTGGCACCGATCCGCGCGATAGCCGCCGCATTCATCGCGGTCGCGCGGGTCACGTCCAAGCCGACCACCGTGATCGGCAGGCCAGAACGGAGAACGCGCTGCGCAGCTTCAGGATCGGACCAGACGTTGAACTCCGCCGCCGGCTCGACGTCCCCGGAGCCGTACTCACCGCCCATCACCACCAGCCGCTCGATCCGCGCCGCTGCCCCCGGATCGGTGCCGAGCAACAGGGCGATATTGGTCAGCGGTCCGATGGAGCACACGGTGACCGGCAAGGATGAACCGTGCAGCAGTTCAGCGAGAAACCGGACGGCGGGCGTAGCCTCCGCACTCCGCACAGCGAGCGGCAGTTCGACTCCTCCGAGGCCGTTGGCACCGTGCACACGTGCGGCCCGATGGGGCTGTGGATGGACGAGCGGACGTTGCGCTCCAGCCGCGACGGGGATGTCATCAGCGCCTGCCAGGGCCAGGATGCGCAGTGCGTTCTCGGTCGTCTGTTGTACGGGCACGTTGCCGAACACTGTTGTAACGGCCAGGAGTTCGACTTCCGGACTGGCGGCGGCCACCAGCAAAGCGATCGCGTCGTCGACCCCGGGATCGGTGTCGATCAACAACTGCCGCCTCCGCACGCTGCCCCTTCCGAACGGGTCGGCGGTCTCGGTCCCGCGCATGCAGCCATCTCACCAGCTGGACGGAGGTAGCGTGACCGGGGTGTTCACCACGCGCCCAGAGCTGTCCGGCACTTTCGGCATGGTCGCCAGTACGCATTGGCTGGCCAGTGCAGCCGGGATGGCAGTCCTCGAGGAGGGCGGTACAGCCGTCGACGCCGCAGTGGCCACCGGCTTCACCCTCCAGGTCGTCGAACCGCACCTGAACGGTCCCGGCGGCGAAGTCCCGATCCTGTTCGCTCGTCGGAATGGCGCACCCACCGTCCTCTGTGGACAGGGAGTTGCTCCGCTCGGCGCGACGATCGCGCACTACCGCGATCAAGGATTGGACCTCATCCCGGGAACCGGGCTCCTGGCAGCCACCGTCCCGGGTTCAGTCAGTGCCTGGCTCAGCTTCCTACGTGACCACGGGACCTTCCCCTTGGAGAGGGTCTTACGGTTCGCCATCGACTACGCCCGTAACGGTCACCCGCTGCACCCGCGCGTAGTCGCCACCATCGCTGCGAGCGCAGATACCTTCGCCCGGCACTGGCCGACCTCCGCACAGCTCTGGCTCGACCACGAAGACCGGGCGCCGCAGCCAAACACTCTGTGGCGCAACGAAGCCTTGGCCTCGATGTTCCAGCGGCTCCTCGATTCGGCTCAGGCCGCCAGCGGATCCCGGGAGCACCAGATCGACGGTGCGCTCACCGCCTGGCACCAGGGTTTCGTCGCCGACGCGATCGAGCAGCACGTCCGTACCCCCGTCATGGACGAGTCCGGATCAGCCCACGCAGGCGTCCTCAGCGCCCAGGACCTAGCCAGCTGGCGGCCGACGTACGAGAACCCGGTCTCACTGGACTGGCGGGGCCACACCGTCTGCAAGGCCGGCCCGTGGAGTCAGGGCCCGACCTTCCTCCAGGCGCTAGGCATCCTGGACAATCTTCCAGCAGTCGATGCACCACACGGGAGCGCGGAGCAGATCCACGCCGTCGTCGAGGGCGTCAAACTCGTGATGGCCGATCGTGAGGCGTGGTACGGCGATGCGAGGCCCGTACCGATCGACGCGCTGTTGTCCGAGGGGTACGCGCACGAGCGCGCCGCCCTCGTCGGGGACAAGGCGGCCACCGGACTGCGGCCCGGAGACCCCAACGGCCTACCGGCCCGGCTGCCACGCCACGTACTGGACCCGCCGACCGCCGACCCGCACGCCCCCGGGATGGCTGGCGTCGGCGAACCAACCGTGGCCCGAACTCCTGGTGACACATGCCATCTCGACGTCGTCGACAGGTACGGCACGATCGTCTCGGCGACCCCGAGCGGTGGCTGGCTACAGTCTTCTCCGACCATTCCGGAACTGGGTTTCGCGCTGGGAACCCGGGCTCAAATGTTCTGGCTCGAGCCGGGATTGGCCAGCTCACTGCAGCCAGGTACTCGGCCACGCACCACCCTCACCCCCACTCTGGTCATGCGCGGCGAGGAACCCACGATCGGCTTCGGCACGCCCGGCGGAGACCAGCAGGAGCAGTGGCAACTCACGTTCTGGCTAGCACACAGCATCGGGGGGATGAACCTCCAGGAGGCGATCGACGCACCGAGTTGGCACAGCACGGCTTTTCCGTCCTCGTTCGCTCCGCGAGCGATGCTCGACGCCGAACTCGTGGTCGAAGATCGATTGGGTGACAGCGTGATCTCTGATCTGGAGGGCCGCGGACACACGGTCCTACGGTCGGGGCCGTGGTCTTTGGGCCGGATGTCGGCAGTCAGCCGCGATCCGGAGACCGGAGTGCTACGCGCGGCCGCCAACCCCCGCGGGATGCAGGGCTACGCCGCCGGCCGCTGAATGCCGTTGTGGCTCGGGGACGCCGCCTCTCCGGACGCCGTCGAGTGAGATAACGCCTCGGGCGACCGGTACGGGTTCCGGAGCGTAGTGCCGGGCCGCCGCCTCGGTGGCCGCCCGCAACGCCACTGGATCCGGCGGGAAACCGCATCCAGCCAGCCAATTCGCCAGCAACTGATGGCCGCCGACGGTGAGCACCGACTCAGGATGGAACTGCACGCCCTCGATCGGCAGGCCGCGATGGCGCACGGACATCACGATCCCGCTCGGCGTACGCCCGGTGACTTCGAGCTCAGCCGGCAGGTCCTGCTCGGCGACCGCGAGCGAGTGGTAGCGGGTCGCGGTGAACGGTGACGGCAGCCCAGCCAGGACGCCCAATCCCATGTGGACCACGTCACTGGTGCGTCCGTGCAAGAGCTCCGGAGCGCGGATCACCCTGCCCCCGAAAGCAACTGCGATCGCCTGGTGACCAAGACAGACTCCCAGCAACGGCAGTCCCCGCTCGGCAGCCGCGCTCACCAGCGGCACACTGACCCCGGCATCCTCCGGACGACCAGGACCCGGTGAGATGAGGATGCCGTCGACCCCGAGAGTGGCGAGATCCGAGACCTCGACCTCGTCGTTGCGCCGTACCAGGCAGTCGGCCCCCAGTTGGGCCAGGTATTGGACGAGGTTGAACACGAAGCTGTCGTAGTTGTCCACGACCAGGATTCGCGCATTCACGTCCGGCGTTCCAGATGGGCCGGACATGCCGGACGTGCCGGCTACTCGACGGTGATGTTGTTGAACGGCAACAATGGTTCGATCCACGGAAACACGATGAACAACAACGCAACGCAGATTACTGCGATCAGCAGGAGCGACCCCGCCAGTTTGCCCGGAAAGCCGCCGGGCAAGGTGCGCCATATCCAGGTGTACATGTCTACTCCCCCGTCAGTGCTGGTGGGCCGTCGGGGTATTCGGACTTCGGCAGACCTGGACCCTCGAGGCCGGCGTGGATGATCAACCGCAGCCGAGCCGAGAACTTCGGCTCGCAGGTCGTCAGCGTCAGGTAGGCGCCCGTCGGTGCGGCGGCGGGGTCATAGACCCCCGGAACCGGATTGACCACCTGTATGTCTTCCGGCGTGACGACCTGCATCCCAGGTATGCCGCTCGGGTCGGCATCGTAGTTCCCAGTGGCCGGATCACCCAGGACGCGATAGGTGAACCACATATCGACGGTCTCGATCACGACGGGGTCGCCGGGCTTCAACTGATCCAGGTCCAGGAACGGCGAACCCTTGCCCACCCGGTGCCCGGCCAGGGCGAAGTTACCCATCTCGCCAGGCCGGGCCGAGTCGACGTAGTGCCCAGGCCCCTGCTCGAGTTCGTTGGGGCCGGTGCCTTCGACGACCACCCTGACAAAGTCAGCGCCGAAGGCCGGGATCCGGATGAAGGCTAAACCCTCGCCCCGCGGGATGTCCGACAGTCCGCCCTCGGGCAGGGCCGGGCCGTCCGGATCGACCGGGGCGGCGGGCGGGGCGGGGTCGTCCTCCCAGACCTGGCGCAGCTCCTGGGTCAAATCCTCCTGGCGCTCGTTGGTGATCAGGTCGGTGACAAACAATGCGTAAACGACGAACAGCAGAACGACCAGTCCAGCGGTAATCAGCGTCTGACCCAGTCCCCGGATGCCGGTTCGCACGAGGTCACCACGGTTGCGGGGCGCCTTGTCGGCGCCCTGAGCACTCCCAGATCGGGCCCCGCTCACCTCGTCCGCGTCACTGGCCTCGTCCTCGTCCGCGTCACTGGCCTCGTCCGCGTCGCTCAATTGCTCATCGTTGCGCGCCTCACCGTACCGATCCTCGGCGTTGAAAAGCTCGGTGGTCTCCGGCTCTTCAAGAGTCGACTGCTCGAGATTCTGAGGTCGCCGGGCGGCGTCCGTCGTTTCGTCGGTGCGCATTGCTTCTCCATCCACCGTGTGTTTTCCTCATGCCGCTTCGGCATATCGCAAAGTCAAAGGCCCATCGTAGGGCAGGAGCACAAGTTCGGCCTGAGCCTGCACACTGAACTCCAGGCCGAAACTACGTACCGCTTGCTGCAGAAGCGCAACTCCGACGGACTGCGCCAACGCCGAGTCGATTCTGGCGGGGTCGCCGATCGCGTCTATGCGGTAGGGCGGTGAATAGGTACGGCCTTGCAGCAACAGGGTGCTCCCCACGCAGAGTATGGCGCTGGTGGCCACGATCCGTTCGCCCATGATGGTGACGGCGTCGACGCCCGAGGCCCAGAGCGCGTTCACGACCGCCTGGACGTCGGACTGGTGGATCACCACGTCATCGGGCCGGGCACCGGCGGGCAACGCGCCGCCGGCTTCGCGGGGTGCGTCGTCCAGGATGATGGTCACCCCTGGCCCCTGCATCGCGGTCAACCCGACCGAGGCCGCGCCTAGCTCGGCAACAGCGCGTGCGTTGGATGCGCCGGCGTCGAGATCCTCGGCGCGGGCCAGCGCGCCCTCGGTTTGGGCTTGCAGGTCGGCCAGGGTGCGTGCCTGCTGGTCGGTACGGCCCTGCAGGTCGTCGATGAGTCCGAGTAGTCGAATCTCTGGGCCTGCTCGCAGCGTCGTACCCCGGGCGGTGATGGCGGTCGTGGCAAACAGCAGCCCCATCAGGACAGCACTGAGCACGGCCAAGGCGTGCCAGACTGTGGATCTCCGCACAACACTCCTCATGGGTTGCTGATCACCTGCGCCGAGAGCGGGCTCACCTCGCCCACCTGTGTCCACCGGTCCGCAACTACGCTAGTACGGTGACCCGCACTCCAGTGGCGCGGCGCAGGAAAGGACAACCCAGCGATGCCCAAGTCGAAGGTCCGCAAGAAGCCGGCCTACACGCCGCCCGAGGACGTATTACCCGGCGCTGCCGCCCGAGCCCGGGCCCGCCGGCCGAGCCCACGCTGGTTCGCACCGTTGATGGTCGGACTCATGCTGATCGGGCTGCTGTGGATCGTGGTGTTCTACGTCGCAGGAGACAAGCTTCCGTTCATGAGCTCGTTGGGCCCGTGGAACTTCGCCGTGGGGTTCGTCGCGATGATCTTCGGCCTCGCGATGAGCATGAAGTGGCGTTGAGTTCCCTGACGGGTACCGCGTCGCGAACGACACTGCTGTAATTATCCCCAGGTGTGGACACAGCTGGGGATAATTCGATCAATCTCGATCAACGACCCCGTTCGAGTCCAGATCTAGATCCACAGGGCTGTGGACAGACCGGTCTAGTCAAGGCGGTTCCCGCCGCCTTCGCGCGTGACACTGCTGCGCTCGGCGTCAGCCCACCAGCTCGAGGATCGTCGCGTTGGCCATCCCGCCGCCTTCGCACATTGCCTGCAGGCCGTAGCGGATGTTGTCGCGGCGCATTCGGTGGATCAGCGTGGTCATCAGCCGGGCACCAGAACCACCCAGCGGATGACCGAGCGCGATCGCGCCTCCGTCGGGGTTGAGCCGCGCCGGGTCGGCCCCGGTTTCGACGAGCCAGGCCAGCGGTACGGGCGCAAAGGCCTCATTGACCTCGAACGAGCCGATGTCATCGATCCTGAGCCCGGCCTTGGCCAGGGCCTTGGCGGTCGCCGGGATGGGCGCGGTAAGCATGATCACCGGGTCGTCCCCGGCCAGGACCGCCGTGTGCACGCGTACCATGGGAGTCAGCCCGAGTTCGACAGCCCGCTCTGGCGTGGTGACCAACAGTGCCGCCGAACCGTCGGAGATCTGCGACGCGTTCCCGGCACTGATGACGCCATCCTCGGCGAAGGGAGTCGGCAGGGTGCCAAGCTTCTCTACCGTCGATCCGCGCCTGATGCCCTCATCGGCCTTGACCATCTCGGCGGCGGGGATCGGCGCGATCTCCTCCTCGAACAGCCCGGCGTCCTGGGCGGCGCCCGCCTTGGCGTGCGACCCGATGCTGTAGGTGTCCAACTGAGTACGGGACAGGCCCCACCGGTGCGCGATCATCTCCGCACCGACGCCCTGATTCGGGTAGACACCGTCGTAGCGGTCCATGAACATCGGGCCCAGCGGCATTCCAGCGTCCTTGCCGATCCCTGATCCCATCGGCACCCGGCTCATCACCTCGACGCCGCCGGCGACCACCACGTCGCACTGGCCGCTCATCACCGCCGCCGCAGCGAAGTGCACCGACTGCTGCGAGGAACCGCACTGCCGGTCGATCGTCGTGCCCGGCACCGATTCCGGCCATCCCGCGGCCAGGACTGCGTTACGGCCGACGTTGAACGTCTGCTCCCCGACCTGGCTCACGCATCCCCAGATGACGTCGTCGACGACCGCCGGGTCGATCCCGCTGCGCTGGACCAAAGCGTTGAGGATGTGCGCGGACAGATCAACTGGGTGAGTCCCGGCCAGGCCTCCCCCGCGCTTGCCGACCGGACTACGTACCGCGGCACAGATGACGGCTTCAGGACGCACCATGGGTCCGAGGGTAGGTGAGCACCTGGGAAGCCGGCACCGTGACCTTGCCGACCCCGACGCCGACCACATCCCTGAGTTGGGCACCGCGAACGGCCGAAACCGGGCTGGCCGCGCTCGGTGGACTGGCGATGTCGGCCCTCGGGTTCACCGTGGACCCGACCGGACGCTGGCTCGTGTGGGCCGCGGCCGCGCTGCTGTTCGGCATCGCTGCGATTGACCTGCTGGTCAGGCCTCGGCTGCGCGCCGACGAATCCGGGCTCCGGGTACGAGCCCTGTCCGGTCGAACTGTGGCGGCGTGGTCCCACGTCCAGATGAACCTGCGTCAGCACCAGCGGTTCGGTCGCAGTGTCGCCACCCTCGAATTGGATGTCGACGAGAAGCTGATCATCCTCGGCCGGCGCGAACTCGGCTCCGACCCCGAGGAGGTCCTGCGACGACTCAACCAGCTCCGCAACGGAGGCTGACCGGACCCGGTGATCTCGACCTTATGGTGGTTTCGCGGGCTCTGATACGGCGTGTCGCCGCCATAAGGTCAAGATCACGGAAAAGTCCGGGGCGGGTCAGCCGGTGAGCAGGGCCGTACCCAGGATGGTCAGGGCGACCAGCGCGGCGCCGAGGCCGACCAGCCCGGCCACAATCGCCTGGGTGCGCCGTTTCCCGTATATGACGATCGCCGCGGAGGCCACGCCGATCAGAAACCCACCCGCGTGGGCGGCCAGCGAGATTCCCGGCAGGAAGCTGATGAAGAGGTTGACCGCCAGGATCGCGACGAGGGATCGGAGATTCGCCTTGCGCTGATACAGCGCGACGCCGGTGGCGCCGAGCAGCCCGAAGATGGCTCCGGACGCGCCAGCGACGGACGCGAACGGGACGGCGAAGAACAGCACCGCAACTGAGCCTCCGATCGCGGACAGGAAATAGATCGTGGCGTACCGCACCGACCCGAGGTAGGACTCCAGGTCGCGGCCCAGGATGTAGAGGCTGAACATGTTCACGGCCAGGTGGGTCAGCCCGTAGTGCAGGAACGCGCCGGTCAGCATCCGCCACCACTGACCATCGGCGACCAGGAGCGGCGCGGTGGACAGCTCGGCGAAGATCGGTGACCGGTAGTTGGCCATGATCTGGCCACCGGCCGTGGCCACGGTGACCAGAAACGCCAGTACGTTCGCGCCGATCAACCCCGCGGTGACCGGCCCCAGCTTGGCGACAGCGACCCGGGCGGCGGTCGTACGGCGAGGCCGGCGGATGGAGGCCTGCCCCTCCGCCACGCATTCCGGGCACTGGAACCCGACCGAAGCCGGGCGCATGCAGTCCGGGCAGATCGGGCGCTCACAGCGCACGCAGGAAATTTGCGTCGAACGGTCCGGATGGCGGTAACAGGCCAACGCCGGGCGCGCAGGTGTGGTCATGATCGATGCGCTCCGGATCGCTATCGCGGCGGGCTA
>JACCUF010000032.1 GCA_013811975.1 Geodermatophilaceae bacterium
GCCGGGCTGTGACCGGCCCATTTCTTGGACACAGGCCCATCACATCGTCTCGTGGCTGGACGGCGGAAGGACCAGCCTCGACAACGGCGTCCTGATGTGCCTGTTCCATCACCACGAGATCGAAAAAGCCGACTGGACCGTCGCCATCCGCCGCGGACGAGCCTGGTTCACTCCACCCACCTGGATCGACCCCGCACGAACACCCCGAATCAACCCCATGCACCACCCGCCACCACGCCAGTGACGCCGGTCTGTCGAACAGCTCCCCGACTATGGAAGCTCCACTGACAACAGTTCCCCGGTGCGCGCGTGAGCGTTACCAGACCGGCAGTGTCCGGCGAGCAGATTCCTCCTCGAAGCCAAGTGGCAATCAGTGGCGGCGTCCACCGGTGACCTCGCCATCTTCGAGCGCAAGGTCAGCGGCAAGCTCGACAACACCCTTGGCCTATTCGTCTCCATGGAAGGCTTTGGCCCGAACGCGTTCGACCTGGGGCATCAGGGGCCAACGTCCCCGGGTGCTCTGCATGCGCTGCCGGTCCTGCTCAGCCGGAAGAAGCAGCACGCAGCGCAGACCGGCAGTGTGTTTATCCCTGCTTGGCAACTCCTTCACCGGTGCGCGAACCGCGGGGGGACCCAGTCGCTGCCTCGTTCTCGCTCCGACGAATGAAAGCCACACCGACCGGCGGACCTCTTCGGGCAGATGGTCGACGGCTTCGTTGGCCGCGCCTGTTACTTACGCCTGGCGATCGTTCTCCGACGCGGGAATCGTCCAGTGGGCCGTACCCGACGCCTCACGACGCACCATCTTCCAGACTCCGTCGCGGCGCTCGTAACGGTCGACATAGGTCGCAATCTGTCGCTGCCAGGAGCGGTCGGCGAGCTGGACGTTGACATGGACGTCGGTCATTCCGTTCGCGACTGCGGCACCGAGGTCAACGTCGATGACGGCATTGGCGTTGTGGTGGTGACTTTGAAGCATCCCGTGTTCGATCCACATGCTCTTACCCTGTGCCACGATCGCCGGCACCCCGACGAACTCCAGTCCAGCGTCGACGATCGCCCACACCGCGCCGTCCTGCCACACGCTTGCGAACCGGTCCCACTCGCGTTTGTCGAACCCATGGCAGTAGTCGGCCATCAGGCGACGGATCGCGGACTCCGCCTCCAGCCGTTCTATCCGAGCGAGCAGCGTCATCGGGACTCCTGAACTCATGGTCAGAGTTCGTTGACGGCGGTGACGGTGATGACTGCGACGCCGGCCTCGTTCGAAGCCGCGAGGTCAACTTCAGCGCTGATCCCCCAGTCGTGATCCTCGGCCGGGTCGTCGAAGATCTGCCGTACGAGCCAGCGCTCGGCAAGTTCGTCGATCATCAACAGGTCCGGCCCTCTGGCATCCGGGCCGGTTCCGATCAGGTCATGGACCTCGAAGTACGAATCCAGCGCGGCCGCCCAGGCCGTCGCGTCCCAGCCGGCTTCGGCGTCGAGTTCACCGAGGTCTGCGTACCGGCGTAGCGCGCTGAGCTCAACGCGCCGGAACAGCGCGTTGCGTACGAGCACTCGAAAAGCACGAGGATTGGCGGTGACCAGCGGTGGGCGATCGTCGCGGACCGCCGACGGTGCCGCCTCGGGCTTGGTTGGGTTCAGCAATTCCGCCCACTCATCCAACAGGCTCGAATCCACTTGGCGAACAAGCTCGCCCAGCCACTCGATCAGGTCCGTCAGCTCCTCGGTTCGAGCCTCCTCCGGAACGGTCTGACGCAACGCCTTGTATGCGTCGGCCAGGTAGCGCAACACCGTGCCCTCGGCCCTGGCCAGACCGTAGAAACTGACGTACTCGACGAAGGTCATCGCGCGCTCGAATAGATCCCGCGCCACGGTCTTGGGCCGTAGTTCGTGATCCGCGACCCAGGGATGCCCGCGGCGGTAAGTCTCATAGGCCCCGGTGAGCAACTCCACCAACGGCTGCGGGTAGGTGACCTCCTCGAGGAGCTCCAACCGCTGCTCGTACTCGACGCCCTCGGCCTTCATCGCGGCCACTGCCTCGCCACGGGCCTTGAACCGCTGCGCCGACAACACCGGGCGCGGGTTCTCCAAGGTGGACTCGATTACCGACACGACATCGAGGGCGTAGCTCGGGGATTCCCGATCCAGCAGCCCGGTCGCGGCCAGGGCGAAGGTGGAAAGCGGCTGGTTCAGAGCGAAGTCGCGCTGCAGGTCGACGGTCAGCGCAGCGGTACGTCCCTGTGAATCTGGGACGGGAAGTTGTTCCACCACACCGGCGGTCAGCAACGCGCGGTAGGCAGCGATCGCGCTCCGGATGTGGCGCAGTTGACGGGGCCGTGGCTCGTCGTTGTCGGTGAGCAGATGCCTCAAAGCGAGGTAGCAGTCCCCTGGGCGAGCGATCATGTTGAGCAGCATCGAGTGGCTTACCGCAAAGCTGGACGTCAGGCTTTCGGGCTCGGATTCCACCAGCCGGTCGAAGGTCGGTTTCCCGTACCCCACAGTTCCTTCGGGCGGCTTCTTGCGTACCACCTTGCGGCGTTTCTTGGGATCGTCGCCGGCCTTGGCCAGCGCTTTCTCGTTGTCCACCACGTGGTCGGGCGCCTCGACGACGACGTTGCCGACCGAGTCGTATCCCGCTCGGCCGGCCCGGCCGGCGATCTGATGGAACTCCCGCGCGCTGAGCAGCCGGGTCTTCGTGCCGTCGTACTTGCTCAGCCCGGTGAACAGAACCGTCCGGATCGGCACGTTGATCCCGACCCCGAGGGTGTCTGTGCCGCAGATGACCTTGAGCAGACCGGCTTGGGCGAGCACCTCCACCAGACGCCGGTATTTCGGCAGCATTCCGGCGTGGTGCACCCCGATCCCGTGCCTTACGAGCCGGGACAGGGTCTTGCCGAAGCCAGCGGTGAACCGGAAGGCACCGATCAGGTCGGCGATCGCGTCCTTCTCCGCACGGGTGCAGACATTGATGCTCATCAAGGCCTGGGCGCGCTCGATCGCGCCGGCCTGGCTGAAATGCACGATGTAGATCGGCGCCTGCTCGGTGCTCAGCAACTCCTCGGTGGTCTCGTGGATCGGCGTGGTCACGTAGTGGTGGAACAACGGGACCGGCCGATCGGCTGAGGCCACGACGGCGGTATCCCGCCCGGTTCGGCGGATCAGGTCGTCGCGGAATCTGCTGACGTCCCCGAGCGTCGCAGACATCAACAGGAATTGCGCGCGAGGCAGTTCCAACAGCGGAACCTGCCAAGCCCAGCCCCGTTCGGGATCGGCGTAGAAATGGAACTCGTCCATAACGACGTACCCCACGTCGGCGGAGGCTCCCTCGCGCAGGGCGATATTGGCCAGGATCTCCGCGGTACAGCAGATGATCGGCGCCTCGGGATTCACGCTGGCATCGCCGGTGGACATGCCCACGTTGTCGGCACCGAAGACCTGTACGAGTGCGAAGAACTTCTCCGATACGAGGGCCTTGATCGGAGCGGTGTAATAGCTGCGCTTGCCCTGCGCCAGAGCGCTGAAGTGGGCTCCCATGGCCACCAGGCTCTTTCCCGATCCGGTGGGGGTGGACAGGATCACGTTCGACCCAGACACGAGTTCGATCAGCGCCTCGGTCTGCGCGGGGTACAAGGCCAAGCCCTGGTCGTCACACCACCCGGAGAAGGCCTCGAACACAGTGTCCGGATCAACCGGGTCAGCATCAACGATGCGCGGCAACCGCTCGAGGAGAGTCATTGCCAACGGGGGATGATCAGCGCAACGCTCTCGCGCCACCGAAGGCAAACATGCCATGTGGGCTGACCTTGACCGAAGGTGCGTGCTCACCGTTCCAAACCGCCGCGCGGATCGCCCGCAGGGCCATCCGGCGCGTCTCGGTGTCCAATCGGTCGATGAACAGGACACCGTCGAGGTGGTCGGTCTCGTGCTGAACACACCGGGCCATCAGCTCGGTGCCCTCGATCGTGACCGGCTCGCCGTGCATGTTCATCCCCTTGGCCACGACGTGCAGGTGCCGCTTGCAGTCGAAGAACAGACCGGGGATGGACAGGCAGCCCTCCTCACCCTCCTGTTCCTCGTCGCCGACCACCTCCACGACCGGATTGATCAGATGGCCGATCTCGTCGTCGACGTGGTAGCTGAACACGCGCAGGCTGACGCCCAATTGCGGCGCGGCCAAACCGGCACCCGCTGAATCGAGCATCGTCTCGGTGAGATCCTTGACCAACCGGCGCAGTTCCTTGTCGTAGCTGGTCACCGGATCTGCAGGTGTACGCAGCACCGGGTCACCGAAGAGCCGAATGGGAGTCACGCTCACGTCTGGGAGTGTAAAAGACCGGGCACAGGTTGCGAGGGTCACCCGCTCGATCGGCCACCCTGATGGCCGACGTGGAGAAGGAGGCCACGAGAACTGAGGGTCAGCCGACGTCGAGCGGATCGAGCTGGACGCGGACATGTTCGGTCGCCTTGGCGGCCGACCGAAGTGCCTGCCCGGCATGCAATGCCTTTGCCAGGCCAGCTCCGTCGGCGCGTGGCGTTCGGAGGAGATAGCGCACCATCAACTCGACTGGCCGCTCACCCTCGGCGCAAGCAGCGCCGCCGTGATACCCCGGTCGTTCGTCGGTCAGGGGCACCGGTCCGAGCACCTCCGCTGAGGATGGCAGCACCAACGAGGCCAACAGTTGCTCGCACGCCTGCGCCGAGGCGGTCATCGTCGCCAACCGTAGGGCTGGCGGAAAGCCGAGTTCGCGCCGCTCGCCGAGCTCGCGCGCAGCCAGTCCGGCCGGATCCCAGCGGATCAGCGCTTGCACCACCGGATGTCCGCTGTCGGCCATCACGATGACCTGGCCACCCGCGCTGGCGGAGCGGACCAGACTCGCCGCGCCCAACCACCGGCGCATGGTCTCCTCCCCCGCGCGCAGATCCGCCCGACCCAAGAGCGCCCAGCTGTCCAGCAGCAGCGCCGCTCCGTACCCACTCCGGGCCACCGGCTCCGCGCCGGGCGTGGCCACCACCAGCGCCGGACCGTCCTCGATCGAGCAAAGCACTCCCGAGGCAGCCGTCTGACCGGAGTTGCGGATCGACACGCCCGGGAAAGCCCGGCCGAGCTCCTCCGAGGTTCGGCCCGCGCCGGACACTGCTGCTCGAAGCCGCCGGGCACCACAGACCGGGCACTCCCACGCCGCCGCGGGTCGGGCGCACCAGCGGCACGAGGCTGCCGCCGACCCGGCCGACGCCTGACCCAGTGGACCGGCGCAACTCCGGCAGCGGGCCGACGTACGGCATCGGTCACAGGCCAGGCTCGGGACATACCCACGCCGAGGAACCTGCACCAGCACCGGCGCGCCCGAGGCCAGGGCTTCCCGGGCCACCCGAAGTGCCAAGCTCGGCAGCCGGGCAGAGCGGGCGGCGGGATCCCGGGACTGCTCGACATCATCGCCGGAGGCCTGGATCCGCGGCGCCGCTCGACGTACCTCGTCGCGCGGCGCGGCTATCTCGTGTGCCCAGCCTGACTCGATCAGCACCGCGGCTTCGGTGCTGCGCGACCAACCGGCGACCAGCGCCGCGCAGTTCTCCAGGTGCGAGCGCAGCAACAGGACCTCGCGGACGTGTGGATAGGGCGCCCGAGGCTCGGCGTGCAGGTCGTCGCCGTCGTCCCAGATCGCGACCAGTCCCAGGTCGGCCACCGGCGCGAATGCGGCCGCTCGGGTCCCGATCACGATGCGGACGCTGCCGCGACGGACGGCGAGAAATCGGCGGTAACGCTCGTCTGGCCTGAGGTCGGCGGTGAGGACCACGTATCTGCCGTCATCGGCACCCAAGTGGGCCGTGAGTGCGGCATCGAGCCGCTCGACGTCGCGTACATCCGGCAGTACGACGAGCGCCCCTCGTCCACCGGCCGCTGCGGTCGCGGCCGCCTCAGCCAGCCGCGCTGGCCAGTCCTCGCCCGGACGCAGCGTCCAGACCGCCCGGGCCGGCCGCCCGTCGGCGAGGGCATCCAGGTAGGTACTGCCGTGCGGGTAGCGCTCCCACACTTGGGTGTCTGGTCGGCCGGAAACTGTGGCAGGCTCGCCGACCGGGAGCTTCTCGGGCCGGGCTCGCCGCGGTGGGATCGCCAGACGGAGCACATCGGAAAGCGTTCCCGCATACCTGTCGGCGACCGCTCGGGTCAGTCGCGCGACTGCCGGTGAGAGCACCGGCTCGGCCGAGATGACCCGGATCAGTCGTGCCAGTCGTCCGCTGTGCTCGGAGGTGGCAATTGTGTCGAGCACATAGCCGTCTAGCAGCCGACCGGCGAAGCGCACCCGCACCCGGCAGCCGACCACGACCTGATCTCCGAACTCGTCCGGGATCTGATAGTCGAAGAGCCGATCAAGATGGGTCAGCGGCGAATCGATGCACACCCGAGCGATGTTCAGCGCTGCGGATGACTCGCTGCCGTCGGGTTTCACAGTCGGTCAGTAGTGGGCTGCCGCTCTCAGACGCCGACGGCGGCGCGAAGTGCGTCGATCCGTGGGGTCCGCTCCCAGGAGAAGGTGCCGTCCTCGCGTCCGAAGTGGCCGTAGGCCGCCGTCTGGCGATAGATCGGACGTAGCAGGTCGAGGTCACGGATGATCGCGCCGGGCCGTAGGTCAAAGACTGACGTGATGGCGTCCTGGAGCGCGCCGTCATCGACCTTGCCGGTGCCGAAGGTCTCCACGAACAGGCCCACCGGCGCGGCAGTGCCGATGGCGTAAGCCACCTGGACCTCGCAGCGTTGGGCCAGCCCGGCCGCCAACACGTGCTTGGCTACCCAGCGCATGGCGTACGCAGCCGAGCGGTCGACCTTGGACGGGTCCTTGCCGGAGAAGGCACCGCCGCCATGTCGGGCCATCCCGCCGTAGGTGTCCACGATGATCTTGCGGCCGGTCAGGCCGGCATCACCCATCGGCCCACCGATGACGAACTTGCCGGTCGGGTTGACCAACAACCGATAACCGTCGGTCGGCAGGCCGAGAGCGGCGAGTTCGGGCTCGACGACGTGCTCGGCGATGTCGGGGGTGAGCAGGTCCGGGATGGAGATGTCCTCGGCGTGCTGCGAGCTGACCACGACGGTGTCGACGCGGACCGGCTTGTTGTCGACGTACTCGACGGTGACCTGGGTCTTGCCGTCGGGACGGAGGTAGGGAACGGTGCCGTCCTTGCGCACGGC
>JACCUF010000033.1 GCA_013811975.1 Geodermatophilaceae bacterium
CCGGAGTACTCGCCGATCTCCTCCTCGGTCAACGAGGTACGGGCGATCAGCTCGCGCTTCCACTGCCGGCCGGCGACGGTGTTGGTGACCAGGATCAGCGTGGTCGCGTTTGCCTCGGCCATCGCGGCGGCCCCGACCAACGTTTTGCCGGCGCCGCAGGGCAGCACGACGACCCCGGAACCGCCTGCCCAGAAGTTCTCCACCGACTCTCGCTGATAGTCCCGCAGGGTCCAGCCGTCCTGGTTGAGCTCGATGTCGTGCGCCTGGCCATCGACGTACCCGGCCAGGTCCTCGGCCGGCCAACCGACCTTGAGCAGTACCTGCTTGAGCCGTCCACGCTCGGAGGCATGGACGATGACGGTGGACTCGTCGACCTCGGCACCGAGCATGGGGCTGATCTTCTTGTTCCGCCGGATCTCGGCCAGGACGGCCGGATCGTTGCTGGTCAGCGTCAGCCCGTGGACCGGGTCGGTGGCCAGGGTCAAACGGCCGTACCGGGCCATGGTCTCGGCCACGTCGACCAGCAGGGCGTGCGGTACGGCGTACCGGGAGTAGCGGACCAGCGCGTCGACGACCTGCTCCGCGTCATGGCCAGCCGCGCGTGCATTCCACAGGGCCAGCGGGGTGACCCGGTAGGTGTGCACGTGTTCGGGGGAACGCTCCAGCTCGGCGAAGGGCGCGATCGCCGCCCGGCAGGCGCTGGCATCCGGGTGATCGACTTCGAGGAGGAGGGTCTTGTCCGATTGCACGATCAGGGGTCCGTCGGTCACTTGTCCAGAGTAGGCGCCCACGCGCCTGCAGGGTCAGTCGTCGGCGGCGGTGACTGAGGTGATCCGGTGTACGGCGAAGGTGCGTGGTTCTTCGCGCCGATGGTCGTAGGCGGTCAGGAAGCCACCGGTCAGTGACATCGGCTCGACGAAGCGCTGGCTGGATTGACCATCGGCGTTGACGTACCCGATCCAGAGCCCCTCGTCCTCACGTATCGCGCGCTGCAGGGTTGCCAGGATCGTTGCCGTCGTCACACCTGGGATGCCCGGGATCCGGTTGCTCCGCCGTTGCGCTCGGGCGGCGGTGTCCGCGGTGCGCATCTGCCGGACGACGGACTGGCGCTGATCGGCGGTCAACTCGGTGTGCCGCGGGGCAGGGTTGATCCGGCGACCGGGGGCACGTTGCCGCTGGGCCAGGCCGGAAAAGACGATGCCGCCAGCAGATTCAGCGGCCGGGGCATACCCAGCGGCGCGCAGCGCAGCGAGCACCTCGTCCGGATCGGCCGTGCTGATCAGGACTCCCGGTGCCAGCACGCGCAGCCCGAAGTCGGCCAGCCGTCGATCGGCGGTGACCTGGGCGATCAGGGTCTCGTCGTCGCTGCGCAGGTAGGTCGACGCTGTGCCGACCCTGAGCCCACCGTGTCGTCGGGCGATGTCGTCGATCAGGTAACTCAGTGTCTGCGGTACCGGCGTACGGGAGTGCCGCACGAACAACGAGTGCAGTTCCTGTGCTGACCATCCCGCATCCAAGGCGCGGCGGAGTGAAGAGTCCGAAATACGGTAAACCGTTGCTCCACCCGAGGATTCGATATCCGCGACAATCGCGAGGGATCGGGATAATTCGGGTTCCAGAGGTCCTGGAGCCACGGCGCTCAAGTCTGGCTGGATCAGGATGTAGTCGATCAATGGGGGCAGGACCAGCGCGACTGCCCGCTCGAGATCCTTGGCGCCGGTCAGCAGCGCTCTGCCTGGCCCGGTCAACGCATCGCCGGCGATGATCCCGAGAAGTCGGGCCTCCTCCAGCGCGCCGCGAGCGGCCCAGGTGAACTCCGGGCCGCGGCGTGGCGCAGTCCAGGCGACCAGCGCCAGCAGCTCCTCGGCCGACCAGCTCGTCCCCCGCCGGGTCGTGGTCAGCGGCTCCAAGACGGCTCTTCTGGCGACCGGCGCACCGTGTCGGATCAGCTCCGGGGACAGCGGGGCGAGCGTGCGTCCTGCGCCGTCTCGGCGACCGGCCAACCCGGCCTGCCGGTTCGCGCCCAGCCATGCCCCGGCCAAGGTGACCCACCGGTCGGCCAGCGGCTGGTCCAGCCACACGTCGAGCAGCCGGGTCGGCAACCAGTGCTCACCGTCGCTGGCGATCCCGATGAGTTCGGCGGCCAGCGAGATCTCCAGGAGTAGGGCGGCGGTCGGCTCGTCCACGTGCGCCACGCGGGCCAGCCGCCGATGCTCTCGTACGCCGAGGCCACCGCTGCGCAGAACTCCCGCGTGGTCGAGGTCCAGTGCCGCCAGCAGGTCCTCGACGTTGCGCAGGACGCCGAGAATGGCGCCGGCGGTCAACTTGTCCAGCGTGGCGGGCTCGACCTGGCCGGTCATCGGGAGCGGGCGCAAGCGCGGTGCACCGAACGGCGCGGTTCCTCGCAGGGCCAGCCCGATCTCACGGGGGAGTTCAACCGTCGAGTCGTTGATCCGCACCAGAATTCCACGTCGGAGCAGACGGCTGATGGTGCCGGGAGGGTGCTCGTCGTCGGTCCACCCGTCGGGCAACCTTCCTTGCGGCGGACCGGCGGCCAGGCGATTCGCCAGGGCGAACTCATCTGCGGCCAGGCCCTCCAGTGACCCGACGAGCACTTCGGGATCGGCATCCGGCGTGGCGGTCAACACGACCAGCGCCCGGCCCAGGCCGCACGGGTAGCTGATCAAGGGCCGGGTCGCCTCGACCAGGTGCAGGGCTTCGGCCGATCCCCACACGAGGCCCAGCTCGGTCAGCCGTTGCGTACTGCGGGCCAGGACGTCGGGCGCGACGCCGGCCAACTGGGCGCCCAGCTCAGTCAAGGCGACCGGGGTTGGCAGGACCACCATGGCCTCGACCACCTGAAGCACACCCGCGTCGAGCTGGTCGAGGGCGCGGCTGATCGACACCTGGCCGATGAGTCGGCCGGCCAGCGTGCTCAAGTCCGGGGGCGTCGGACGAGCCACGTCGGGGCGGGCAAGGAGCAGCTCGGCAAGCCAGTCGTCGTCCCGGGCGCGGAGCCATTCGGCAAAGGACGACGCGAGTGGACGGGTTGACACCGAGGACGACATAGAAGCTCCAGGCTACCCGCGTACCGCTAGGCGCCGGGTGCGCGAGACGATGCGCTCGTGGATCCGGCGGCGTGGGCACGGCCCGAAACCAGGCGGTCGTTCGCCGCGTACCGACGTGGCGCGCTGCGCTGGTTCGCGGGCGGCTTGGTCGGCGTGACTGCGGCGATCGGCCTGTCCGCGTACGCCGTACAGGTCCTGAAACGCCCCGGGCTCGGCGTGTTCATCGTCGCCGCTGTGATTCTCGGGCTGCTCGGTCTCATCATCGGCGCTGGGGGTCTGGTACGGGCCCAACGGTTTCGTAAAGTTCTCCAGCGGGCCCCATGGCAGCGGGCCAGACTGCGGGTGGCCGGCCCCCACCTGCGGCTGGTGTTCTCCGCGGACGCCGAGACCGCCGCCGATGCCGACCGGGACCAGCAGGGCGGCGTCGACGTCCGTCTGATGACCACCAGCCGCTGGCGGGTGCGTGCGGTGGTGGGCTACCGCGACGGCGAGGTGTTGCTCTGCCCGGCCCAGGACGGCAGCTATGTGCTCACCGCGCAGGGAATGAACAACTTGTACGGGCTGCTCCCTCTGGAGCGTCAGCCTGGTCGATATCGACCATGACGGCACGTCGATCTGAGACGATCAGCGCTGGACAGGGCGGGCACGCATCGAGGAGGCGCACATGGCGCGGATAAAGCACGGCAAGAAGGCCGGCCACCGGGAGAAGTCGACGGTCGAGGCCACCTGGTGGTCCAGCGAAGGAGGAGGTCCGCCGCTGACCGAACTGATCGCCGAGACCCAGGGACCGTTGTCACCGTGGGGTGAGGACCACGCGCTGCCACTGCCTGCCGAGCAGGTTGGCTACCGGCCACCGACCTCGCGTCCGAACCGCGCCGGGGCCAACTGACCCATGCCTGATTCGTCGTACTCCTCGGGCACGGGTCCGCTCGCGCTGCTGGGCGACACGATCGGGGCGAACTTCGACGCTACGGTGGCCTCCCGACCCGACCATGACGCGCTCGTCGACTGCGCGACCTCACGGCGGTGGAGCTACTCCGAACTCGCTGCCGAGGTCGACGCCACCGCGCTGGGGCTGGCTGCCCGTGGAGTCGGGAAGGGAGATCGGGTCGGCATCTGGGCGCCGAATTGTGCGGAATGGGTCTTCACCCAGTACGGCACGGCCAAGCTCGGCGCGATCCTGGTCAACATCAACCCGGCCTATCGCACCCACGAACTGAGATACGTCCTGAGGCAGGCGGGGATCTCGGTGCTGGTCTCCGCGACCGCCTTCAAGACCAGTGACTATCAGGCGATGGTCGGCGAAGTACGCGCAGACTGCCCGGACCTGCGGGAGGTCTATTTCATCGGCGACCCCGAATGGGAGAAGTTGCTCGCCGACGGGCGGGGGGGTGACGCGTCCCTGCTGGTGACCCGGGAGACCGAGCTGTCAGCCGACGACCCGATCAACATCCAGTACACCAGCGGCACAACGGGATTCCCAAAAGGCGCCACTCTCACCCACCACAACCTGCTCAACAATGGCTACTTCGTGGGCGAAGGCTGCGGCTATACCGAGGCCGACCGGGTCTGCATCCCAGTGCCCTACTACCACTGCTTCGGCATGACCATGGGCAACCTCGCCTGCACGTCGCACGGTGCGACGATGGTGATCCCGGCCCCCGGCTTCGACCCGGCCGCCACCCTGCGGGCCGTACAGGAAGAAAAGTGCACGTCCCTGTACGGCGTACCGACGATGTTCATCGCCGAACTGGCGCTGCCTGACTTCGCCGACTACGACCTCTCGAGCCTGCGGACCGGGATCATGGCGGGCTCACCGTGCCCGGTCGAAGTGATGAAGCGGGTCATCAACGAGATGGGGATGACCGAGGTGACGATCTGCTACGGCATGACCGAGACCTCACCGGTCTCGACCCAGACCCTGGCCGACGACGACATCGACCGGCGTACGTCGACCGTCGGCACCGTGCACCCGCATCTTGAGGTCAAGGTGGTGGATCCGGAGACCGGATTGACCGTGCTCCGGGGCGAGCCCGGCGAGTTCTGCACCCGCGGGTACTCGGTGATGCTGGGCTACTGGAACGAGCCGGACAAGACCGCCGAGGCGATCGACGCCGCCCGCTGGATGCACACCGGCGACCTCGCGACGATGGATGACGACGGCTACCTGAACATCGTCGGCGGGATCAAGGACATGGTCATCCGGGGCGGGGAGAACGTGTACCCGCGCGAGATCGAGGAGTTCCTCTACAGCCATCCAGACATCGTCGACGCTCAGGTCATCGGCGTACCGGATGAGAAGTACGGCGAGGAGCTGATGGCCTGGATCCAGCTGCGCGAGGGGGCGCCGGAGCTGACCGCTGCCGCGCTGCGCGAGTACTGCACCGGGAAGCTCGCCCATTACAAGGTGCCGCGC
>JACCUF010000065.1 GCA_013811975.1 Geodermatophilaceae bacterium
ACTTCGGTGCAGAGGCGCGCGACAGCGGCCAGAGCCGAAGCCCGCTGCCACCGGCCGGGATGACGCCGTACACGGTCGCGGCCTGGGAGGTATCCCGTCGGGTCACCGCGCAAGCCTAGGCAGCGGCTCGCAAGACGTCGTGCAGAGCGTCGCGCCATGGCCTCGGTTCGGGCAGCCCGGCCTCGCACCAGCGCCGCAACCCCAGCACCGAGTACGCCGGCCGGGCGGCCGGGCGCGAAGGGGCCTGTGCCGTGCGGATTCCTCGTACCAGCGCGGGGTCGACTCCGAGGTCGGCCGCGATCGCGCGCGCCACGTCGTACCGGCTGGCCTGTCCTCTGTTGGCGCAGTGGTAGATCCCCGGGTCCGGTCGACGGCCCACCAGGGCCAGCAGCCCGCTCACGAGGTCTGGGGTCGCAGTGGGCCGGCTCACCTGGTCGATCAGCGCCTCGACGCTGCCTCCGGCGAGCAACCGATCGCGGAAAACCGTCACGTAGTTGGGCTTGTCCGCATCGAACACCCATGAGGTTCGTACGACGTAGCTGTCCGGTCGGGCCGCCAGCACCGCGCTCTCGCCGCCGCGCTTGGTCATGCCGTACACCGACAACGGCACGGTCGGTGCCTCCTCGTCATACGGCGACGTTGCCCGGCCACCGCCGTCACTGCTCCCGCTGCCGCTGCCGCTGCCGCTGCCGCCGAAGACGTAGTCGGTGGACAGGTGCACCATCAGGTCCGCCTCTCCCAAGCCTTCGGCCAGCCAACCCGGTGCCTGGGCGTTGACCAAAGTGGCCGTCCGCGGGTCCCGTTCGGCGACGTCGACGTCGGCAACAGCGGCGGCGTTGACGCAGATGATCGGGTCGGTCGACTCCGCCCGGATCGCAGCAAGGGTGGCCAGCACGCGGTCCCGCGCGGTCAGGTCGGCATCGCGCCGGGTCCAGGTTCGGACCGGTTGACCGTCGAGAGCAGCGACCATCGCTCGACCGACTCGACCAGCGGCACCGACGATCACCCAACGAACTGCGCCCACAGACCCGCATCCTGCCGTAGCGCCTGGGTTCGTGCTCGATCCGGCGTAGTTGTCGACCCGCGGTCTCGTCGTGTCGTTCAGTGCGAAAACGCAGCAACGGGGATCGGGGACGTTTCCCGCCTGGTCTGCGGTGGTCCCGGCGCCGTACCGCAGCTGCGCAGGCAACTTGTGAGAACCCCCAGTTGCAAAGCTCCTCGTCAACTCAGACGGCCGACTGCTCGCGAAGCGAGGAGCCGGCCCGGGGATCGGCGCAGGTACTCTGGGGCCGGTGACTGACGGCGACGAGGGCGGACGCCGACTACCGGCTCATCTCGACCCTCGAGCGGGCCGCGGATCGTCGCAATCGGATTCCACCGGTCGGCCGGAGCGTTCACCACGGTCGTCCGGGAGCGCGCAGGGGCCGACCAGGAGGCGCCGCGGTGGGCTGTTCATCGGCGCTCGGCTGATTGCCGGGCTGCTCTCGCTGACCCTGCTGGGTGCCAGCGGTTGGGGCTGGTATCTCACCGAGGTCGCCGAGCAGAACCTCTCGCGTCAGGACGTCATTCCGACCGACGGCAACGACAACAATGGCGGCGGGGACGCCGATGCGATGAACATCCTCATCGTCGGCAACGACAACCGGACCAACCTCACTCCCGAACAGCTCGCCGAGCTGGGAGTCAGCTTGGAACCGGGGATGAACACCGACACGATGATCCTTCTGCATGTCCCGGCCGACGGCAGCCGGGCGTCGTTCGTGTCCTTCCCTCGGGACTCCTACGTGGACATCCCGGGTTATGGGACGCACAAACTCAACTCGGCGTTCTCCTTCGGCTTCAACAATGAGGCCCCCGAGGGCAGTACCGACCAGGAACGGGCGGCCGCCGGAGCCAGGAAGCTGATCCAAACGATCAGTTCGATCAGTGGTGTGGCAATTGACCACTATGTCTCCATCGACCTGTTCGGCTTCGTCCTGCTCACCAACATCGTCGGCGGCGTACCGGTCAACCTGTGCCAGGCCCAACAGGAGCCCAAGTCCGGAATCAACCTGCCCGCCGGGGCCCAGGAGATCAGCGGGGCCCAGGCGTTGGCCTTCGTCCGGCAACGGGACGGGCTGCCGGGGGGCGACCTGGATCGCATCGTTCGACAGCAGGTCTTCATCGGCGGGATGGTGAGCGAGCTGCTCTCCCAGGAGGTCTTCTTCGATCTCGGCCTGCAGCGCAGGTTGGTCGAAGCGGCTTCCCAGGCCCTTACCGTCGACTCGGATCTGGACCTTTTCGGCCTGGCCGAGAGGATGCAGGCCGTGACCGCCGGCACCGTCAACTTCCAGACGATGCCCAATCTCGGGATCGGCACCGAGGATGGGCTGTCCATCGTCGTGCCTGACGACCGCGAGATTCTCTACGATTTCTTCGCGAATCTGACCGCCGACGGTCCTGCCCCGGCCCCCCCCGCGCCGGAGACCGTTGATCCTGGCGAGATCAAGGTCGCTGTCTTCAACGGATCCGGAGTCGGTGGTCTGGCCGGGCTGACCCAGACCGAGTTGGAGATTGCGGGTTTCGTGGTGACTTCCACCGGTAACGCCGATTCGAGTGACTACACCCAGACCGAGATCCGGTACGCCGAGGGCCAGGAGAGCCGCGCGGCCACGTTGGCAGCGGCCATCCCGGGTGCGGTGCTTCGCGCGGATCCGGCCGCCGAGGGATCCGAGGTGCAACTCGTGCTGGGCTCTGACTTCAACGGCGTGGGCGAGGCGGTCGACGCGGCGCCAGCTACAGCTCCCGCCGAGTCGGACACTCCGCGTACCGCTGCCGACACCGGGTGTATCAACTGATCATCTCGGAATTGTTCGCTCGTGCGCTGGCCCGCGATCCCGCGGGCCCACTGCTCACATATTACGATGACGCCAGCGGCGAGCGAACCGAGCTGTCGGCGACCACCCTCGACAACTGGGTGGCCAAGACCGCCAACATGCTCACCGATGGTCTCGACCTGGACAACGGTTCCAGCATCGCGGTTGTGTTGCCGCCGCACTGGCAGACGGCGGGAATCCTATTGGGCGCCTGGAGTTCCGGGCATCGGGTGGTCGACTACCCGGATGTGGACTCTGCCGACGATCCAGACGCTGTGTTCTGCACCGAGGCCGACCTCGTGGCCTACGCCGACGTCCGTTGTGACGTCGTCGGGTTGAGCCTTGATCCGTGGGGGCGCGGACTATCGGAGAAGTGGCGGCGGATCATCGACTACGCGCAGGAGATCGGCTTGTACGGCGATCAGTTCCGAGCGGCGACACCCGTGGACCCGACCGCACCCGCGCTGACCGCCGGCAGCATCGTGCTCACCCACGAAGGACTCGCCGGCGCCGCCGTGCAGATGGCTGACCGGCTGGGAATGACCGCAGGTGGCCGGATCATGATCAGCCGGGACCTGGCCCTTGAAGCGGGCCCGGTGTCCTGGCTGTTGGCGCCGCTGGCCGCGGGCAGCAGCATCGTCCTGGTCACGGATGCGAACTCCGATCGGTTGCCGGCTCGGGCCGAGTCGGAGAAGGTCACGGCTACGCTCGGGATCGAGTTCGCCGGAATTCCGGTGCTGGGCCGATAGCCGGCCCGACGAAGGTGGGTGCAATGGACAAGGTCATGCCCTCAGCCGCCGAGGCGGTCGCTGATATCCGATCCGGGTCGAGCCTGGCCGTCGGCGGATTCGGTCTGTGCGGTGTACCGATTTCGCTGATCAATGCCTTGTACGAGCAGGGTGCCGACGGACTCGAGACGTACTCGAACAACTGCGGCGTCGACGGCTGGGGGCTGGGGACTTTGCTTGCCGCGCATCGTATCCGGCGTACGGTCAGCTCCTACGTGGGGGAGAACAAGGAGTTTGCGCGGCAGTTCCTCTCCGGTGAACTCGAGGTGGAACTCACCCCTCAGGGAACCCTCGCCGAACGGCTCCGGGCAGGCGGCTGCGGCATCCCGGCGTTCTTCACCCCTAGCGGCGTCGGCACCCAGATCGCCGACGGCGGCGTTCCGATGCGTTACAACTCCGACGGCACGGTGGCGCTGGAGAGTCCGCCACGTGAGGTTCGCGAATTCGACGGACAGATGTACACGATGGAGCGCGCGCTGATCGCCGACTACGGGCTGGTACGCGCCTGGAAGGGCGACCGGCACGGCAACCTCGTCTACCGCGAGTCGGCCGGCAACTTCAACAACCTGTGTGCCATGTCCGGCCGGGTGACAATCGCCGAGGTCGAGGTACTGGTGGAACCCGGTGAGATCAGACCGGAGACCGTGCACACCCCCGGCGTCTTCGTCCAACGAGTGGTGCAGGTCAGCGCGCAGGACAAGCCGATAGAGCGGCGCACCGTCCGGCCAAGACCTGCCGTCGCCGTCCTCATGGATGCTCCACAGGAGCCAGAAGCTGGAGCAGCCTGATGGCACTCACCCGCACCGAGCTCGCCGCCCGGGTGGCCGCCGACCTCGAGGATGGGCAGTACGTCAACCTCGGTATCGGCATGCCGACACTGGTCCCCAACTACATTCCAGACGGCGTTCACGTCGTGCTGCAGAGCGAAAACGGCATCCTCGGCGTCGGCCCGTACCCGTTCGAGGGTGATGAGGACCCCGATCTCATCAACGCCGGAAAGGAGACGGTCACGCTGCTCCCCGGTGCCGCCTTCTTCGACTCCGCGCTCAGCTTCGGAATGATCCGCGGCGGGCACATCGATGTCGCGATCCTCGGGGCCATGCAGGTCAGCCGCACCGGGGACCTGTCGAACTGGATGATCCCCGGCAAGATGGTCAAGGGCATGGGTGGTGCAATGGACCTCGTCCATGGCGCCCGCCGAGTCATCGTGATGATGGAACATGTTGCGCGCGACGGCTCGCCGAAGATTCTTAACGAGTGCAATCTGCCCTACACCGGACGAGCCTGCGTTGACCGGATCATCACCGATCTCGCTGTCCTGGACGTCACCGACGATGGCTTGGTGCTGCGAGAGACCGCACCCGGCGTCAGCGCGGACGACGTTGTCCACGCGACCCATGCGGAGCTGCTCGTGGACGGGACCCCGCCCGAGATGGTCATCCCGACCGCCGTGGGCTAGACGGTCTGAAAAGCTCAGACAGCAGCTTTTCGCCGGCCCGAACCTCGAATCAGCGCCGTCACCCCGATCAAGGTGAACCACAACGCCATGACGATCCCACCCAGCGGAAACAGGAAGCCGAGTGCATCGATGCCGGCCAGCCCGACCAAAGCCGGAGCCACGCCGAAAGCGACGGCGCCGATGGCGCCGATGATGCCGATGACCGGGTGGGTCAGCGTGCGCCCGCTGAGCACCGCGAGGGCTGCCACGGCGAAGGTGAATAACGGGTAGGCGACCAAGCCCATCGCCATGTGCGTGCTGAGGAGCGGTGTATCCGTACCTGCCAACGCCGCTTGTTCGTCGGCGAAGGCCGCCAGGTGGAAGACACCCTCGACAGCGAAGAGCACCGCCCCTACGGCTGCGATCCATGCAGCCCGCCGGGCCGCCTTCGACAACGGCGTCCGGCTGCGGGCCAGCGCGAAGAGTCCGATCAAGAAGCCGATTGTGCCGGCCAGGAGCAAGGCGTGGGAGGGGATCCAGGTAGCCGAGCCGAGAGACTCGGCTGTCGCCTCCGCTTCAGGCAAGCTCGAATCCTCATCGGGATGCAACGCACCGCCGATGAGGAACAACAAGCCACCTGCGGCCAGCGCCCACGGCCAGACCCCGTAGTCGACCCGGCGGGAAGTTCTGGTCTTATCGGTGAGGGCCATGCCCACAGAGTGGCCCAAGTCGATCGTGCAGTACAAGATCCGGCCCTAAGCAGATACGCGCTCAGGGTCTGGAGTCGAGCGCTCAGCGGAGCAGACTGCGAGCCATGACCATTCGCTGGATCTGATTGGTGCCTTCGTAGATCTGGGTGATCTTGGCGTCGCGCATCATCCGTTCCACCGGGAAGTCCTTGGTGTATCCGGCCCCACCGAAGAGCTGTACGGCGTCGGTCGTCACCCTCATCGCCACGTCCGAGGCGAAGCACTTGCTTGCCGCAGCGAGGATTCCGATGTCTCCGCCGCTCTCCGCGCGGGCTGCGGCGGCGTACACCAGGTGCCGAGCCGCCTCGATCTGCATCGCCATGTCCGCGAGCATGAACTGGACGCCCTGGAACTCCCCGATCGTCTTTCCGAACTGCTTGCGTTCCTTGACATATCCGATCGCCGCATCCAGTGCGCCCTGCGCGATGCCGACTGCTTGAGCGCCCACCGTCTGCCTCGTCTGGTCCAGGGTCTTCAGCGCGGTCTTGAAGCCGGTGCCAGGCTCACCGATGATGCGGTCTGCCGGAATGGTGCAGTCGGTGAAGTGGATCTCGCAGGTCGGCGATCCCTTGATCCCGAGTTTGCGTTCCTTCGTACCCACCTCGAACCCGGGGTCGTCGATGCGCACGACAAAGGCCGAGATGCCGTTGGCTCCCTTGTCGGGTTCGGTCACAGCCATAACCGTATACCACTGGGAGACACCAGCATTGGTGATCCATGCCTTGGTGCCGTTGAGCACCCAATGGTCACCGTCCTGGCGAGCTCGGGTCTTCATGGCGGCGGCGTCAGAACCTGCTTCCCGCTCGGACAGCGCGTAGGAGAACATCTCCTCGCCTGTCGCGACGCCTGGCAGCACCTGCTTCTTCAGCTCCTCCGAGCCGGACAACAGAACCGGTGTCGTACCGAGCTTGTTGACTGCCGGGATCAGCGAGGAACTCGCACAGACTCGCGCGACCTCCTCGATCACGATGCAGGTCGAGATGGCATCCGCACCAGCGCCGCCGTACTGCGCCGGCAGATGTACGGCATGGAAGCCAGCGCGGGTCAGGGCCTGGTGTGCTTCGACCGGGAATCGACTGTGTTCGTCCACGTCGGAGGCGTGCGGGGCGATCTGCTGCTCGGCTATGGATCGCACCGCCTGACGGACCATCTCATGCTCGTCGCTGAGCTGGTAGACGCTGGGGGGCGAGGTCACCGTCATCAGTCGAGGCTAACCCAGCCGCCTCCCTACCGCTCGGCGGCGTGTCGCTGCTGGAGCGATGCGTCCTTGTCCCGCACCGTTTCTGCGAGTCTGTCTGCGGCCAGTTCGAGGGCACGGGTCAGTTCGCGGTCGGCGCCGGCGAGGATGCGTACGGCCAACAATCCGGCGTTGCGCGCTGCGCCGATCCCAACCGTCGCGACGGGCACGCCAGCGGGCATCTGCACGATGGAGAGCAGGGAGTCCAGACCGTCGAGCTGATCGAGTGGAACCGGAACCCCAATGACCGGCAGAGTGGTAGCGGCCGCGACCATCCCCGGTAGATGGGCCGCGCCCCCGGCTCCGGCGATGATCACCCGCAGACCGCGCTCGGCGGCGGTAGACGCGTAGTCGAGCATGAGGTGCGGGGTTCGGTGTGCGGAGACGACGCGTACCTCGTACCGGACGCCGTATTCATTCAAGACATCGGCGGCTGCGCTCATGACGGTCCAGTCGGAGTCGCTGCCCATGATCACGGCGACTGTGAGCCGCTCGTCTGCGTGCGCTGATAAATCGTTCACGGATCTCCTCCTTCGCGTAGATACGCTGCGGCGGCGGAGGCCCGTGCGCGTACCTCGGTCAGGTCAGAACCCAGAGTCGTCACGTGACCGAGCTTGCGACCCGGTCGCGGCGACTTGCCGTAGAGGTGCAGCTTCACATCCGGCCACTGGGCCATCGAGTGGTGTACCCGTTCATCGATGCCCATTCCGCCGTCCGGGCCGCCGAGCACATTGGCCATGACGACCCAGGGTGCGGTCATCGTCGTGGTGCCCAGCGGATAGTCGAGCACCGCACGAAGGTGCTGCTCGAACTGGCTGGTGCGCGCGCCCTCGATCGTCCAGTGACCGCTGTTGTGCGGGCGCATCGCCAGTTCGTTGACCAGTAAGCCGTCGGCCGTCTCGAACAGTTCGACCGCCATCACCCCAACGACACCGAGTGCATCGGCCAGCCGTACCGCGAGCATGGCGCCTTGACCGGCCAACTCCTCGGACAGATCTGGGGCGGGCGCGATCACCTCGACGCAGATCCCGTCGTGTTGGACGGTTTCCACGATCGGCCATACCGAGACCTGCCCGAACGGCGATCGAGCCACCAGCGCAGCAAGCTCACGCAGGATGGGGACGCGCTGTTCGACGATGTACGCGTGGTCCGGTTGCAGGATGTCGGCCGCGGCGGCGGCGTCCGGCAGGAACCAGACGCCTCTCCCGTCATAACCGCCTCGGGCGACCTTCAGTACGACCGGCCAACCCTGCTCATCACCGAACGAGGCGACGTCATCCACCGTGGACACCTCGCTCCAGGCCGGCCCCGGGATGCCGGCCCTGTCAAGCGCCTCCCGCATCACGGCCTTGTCCTGCGCGTGGACGAGCGCATCGGCTCCAGGGCGGACCGCGTAACCCTCGGCGGCCAGGGCTCGGATGAGCTCGTTCGGGACTTGCTCATGATCGAAGGTCAGGACATCGCAACCTGCGGCGAAGGCAAGCAGGTCGTCGTACGACGTGTGCTCGCCGATCACAACGTCAGTCGCAACCAAGGCCGCTCCGTCGTCAGGTGACTGGGCCAGGACGCGTAGGGACTGACCGAGCGGGATGGCTGCTTGGTGGGTCATCCGCGCGAGCTGGCCTCCGCCGACCATGCCGACGACCGGCAGGCCGGTGTGCGAATCCACGCGATCAGGCTAGTCAGCCAGGCGCTCGGGGTGCCACGGTATCGACGTGTCCTCCACAGCCGAACCGACCATCTATTTCGAAGACCTCTCTCCGGGCCGGACCTTCGACCTCGGGATCCTGGTCGTCGACGAGACCGAGATGGTGGCTTTCGCGCGGCGCTTTGATCCGCAGTGGTACCACGTAGACCGCGAGCGCGCTGAGGCCTCGACCTGGGGCCGGCTGATCGCCAGCGGCTTCTTCACCGTCAGTGCCCTCATGCGGATGTACGTCGACACCGTCCTGTCTCACGCGGCCGCGGACACCTCCCCGGGAATGGAGAACTTGCGCTGGTTCGCTCCGGTGTACGCCGGCGACGAACTGACCGCCGTCCTGGCGGTCACTGACGCGCAGCCCTCGACGCGGTCGGGCACCATCGGCACTGCTTTCCTGCAATGGCAGATGCATCGCGGGGCGCAGTTGGTCCTGCAGATGAGTGGACGAGGGTGGTTCAGGCGGCGCAGCCCGCTCGCGGAGCCGCCTGCTCCGCACGTTTGATCACCACCCACCTAACCGAGATTGGCGGCTCGTAGTGCCAGATACCGCTGCTCGGGAATGCTCGCGGTCATCCTGACCGCGCGGAGGTAGCACATCCGGGCAGCGACCGAGTCTCCGGCGAGTTCGAGCAGATGTCCCCGTACCGCGTCCAGGCGATGAGTGTTCGTCAGCCGGCCGTCGGCGTCGAGGGTTCCGAGCAGGGCCAGGCCGGCTCGTGGCCCATCCACCATGGCGAGCGCAACGGCGCGGTTGAGGGTGACGACCGGCCCAGGCGCAACTCGTTGGAGCACGTCGTACAGGGCCAGGATCTGCGGCCAGTCCGTCTCCTCGGCGCTGGGTGCCTCGTCGTGCACCGCCGCGATCGCCGCCTGAAGCTGGTACGGCCCGATCGGCGCCGTGCCGAGCGTGCGGGTGATCAGTGCGACGCCCTCGTCGATCTCAGCCGCATTCCAGAGATTGCGGCGCTGCTCGGCGAGCGGGACAAGGAAGCCGTCGGCGTCCGTACGGGCCGCTCTTCGAGCATTGGTCAGCAACAGGAGGGCGAGCAGGCCGGTGACCTCTGCCTCCGCCGGCGCCAGCTGATGGAGCAGGCGGCCCAGCCGGATTGCCTCGGTAGTGAGGTCGGCTCGTTGCGGCGCGAGGCCCGAACTCGTCGTGTGGCCCTCATTGAAGACCAGGTAGAGCACGTGCAGCACGACGCGGAGGCGGTCGGCGCGCTCGGTCTCCGGCGGCAGCTCGAAAGCCAGGCCGGTGGCCTTGACGCTCTGTTTGGCCCGGCTGATCCGCTGAGCCATGGTGGCCTCAGGGACCAGAAAGGCGCGCGCGACCTCCGCCGTTGTCAACCCGCCGACCGCCCGCAAGGTGAGGGCCAGCTGCGACGGGACGGACAGGGCGGGATGACAGCACAGGAACAGCAGCCTCAGCGTGTCGTCCTGACCGGCGGGCTGCCCTTGGTCGGGCAGTTCCAGAGCGGCGGCGTACTCCTCCCGACGCTGTCGGGCTCCGTCGCTGCGCCAGATGTCGACGAGGCGCCGAGAGGCAACAGTCATCAGCCAGGAGCGCGGATCATCCGGTACGCCTCGCTCAGCCCACTGCAGCGCCGCGGCCAGCAGAGCCTCCTGTACGGCGTCCTCGCACGCGTCGAACTGACCGTGCCGCCGTACCAGCCTGCCTAGAACCTGCGGCGCGAGATCGCGTAGCAGGTCCTCGGCGCAGGAGTCGGTCCTCACAGGTCCGGCGGGGCGTCCATGACCTGACGCACCTCGATGGGCCCGTGGGTGAATGCCACGACTCGCGAGGCGATCTCGACCGCGCGAGCCTGGCTCTCGACGTCGACGATCCAGAAGCCGATGACCGACTCCTTCGATTCGGCAAACGGGCCGTCCGTCACGACGGTGATGCCGTCCTGGAAGGTGACCGTCTTCGCCTGGGTCCCATCGGCGAGCCCATCGGAGGAGACGAGCTCGCCGGCGTTCCTGAGGTCTTCGTCAAGCTGATGCATGAATTCGATCATCTCCAGGATCCATTCCCGCGGCTGGGTTTCCATCATCGTGGCCGCGCTCCCGAACATCATGATCATGTATTTCATCGTCATCACTCCCTCGAATGGGCGCCCCGAGCGGACGCTCACTACTGGATCGGAACTGTCGCGTCCTTCTCGACATCCGAGACCTAGAATCCGTGAGCGAGGTTCTCGCCCCGAGGCCGAGCGGTCAGCCGGCCAGGAGCGTGTCAGTCGCGTCACCCGCAGCCTTGGGCTGGTCCAGGGTCGAGCCGTGTGAGCCCGTCCGGATCCGCAGTTGCATGGGGACGCGGGTGCGTAGTTCCTCGACATGGCTGACGATGCCGACGACCCGGCCGCCCTGGCGAAGCTCGTCGAGCACGGTCATGACCGCCTCCAGCGATTCCGGATCGAGACCGCCGAATCCCTCGTCGACGAACAGGGTGTCCAGCGCGATACCCCCGGACTCCGCAGTGACGACGTCGGCCAGACCCAGGGCCAGCGCCAGCGAGGCCATGAAACTCTCCCCGCCGGACAGGGTCTTCGTCGGGCGCTGCGTCCCGGTGTGGCTGTCGAGTATGTCCACGCTCAGCCCACTGCGCCGGTTGCCTCCGCGCAGGTCGTCGGAGTGCACGAACCCGTACCGTCCGCTCGACATCTGACGAAGTCGCGCCGTCGCAGCGGCGGCGACCTGTTCGAGGCGGGCCGCCAGGACGTAGGAGCGCAGCCGCATCTTCTTGACATTGGCTCCCCCTCCGGCTGCCAACGCTGCCAGGGCGCTGGCTTGGGCGCTGGCCTCGCGCAGCGGGCCACACTCGGCCAATGCCTGGTCGAGCAGTACGAGTAGCTCGTTCAGCGCGCTCCGGATTCCCCGGGTTGCGCTGATCGCGGCCACCGCACATTCGCGAGCCGTGGCGGCGTCCCGATGCTCACCGTCGAGGCGGGTGCGCTCCTCGCGTACGAGTCGGGCGAGGTCGGAGACCGCCTGGGTCGCCAACTCCGAAGGCGGCACAGCCGCCGACTCTCCCGTCGGTAGCTGTACCGGGTCGGCCGGCTCAGCCCGTGCACGGTCGAACTCCTCGATCGCCGAGGACAGCTCGCCTGCCAGGCCGGTCTGGCTGTCCTCGTGGTGGCGGATCGCCGCCGCGAGCTCGTCGCGGGTTGCCGCGTCCAGCAAAGCGGCCACCGCTGCCTCCGAGGAGGGGAAATCGCAGTGCTGCAGCCGATCCACGAGGTCCTTCCGCGCGTTCATTGCCGCGACCGATGCCGACGAGTGAGCAGACCAGGCCTGCTCGACGGCTTCGGCTGCTTCGCTGAGGGCTGACAGCCGTTCCCGACGCTC
Source organism: Geodermatophilaceae bacterium (assembly GCA_013811975.1). Classification (GTDB taxonomy): domain Bacteria; phylum Actinomycetota; class Actinomycetes; order Mycobacteriales; family Geodermatophilaceae; genus JACCQS01. Next base: position 12,115 of record JACCUF010000065.1, read on the forward strand.
GACCAGGGATCGGTCATTTCCCCGAGCCTTGTCCAGACGCCGGCGGTCAGTACGGACCCTGGCCCCTAGATCTTTCGCGGTTGTCCGATCCGCCACCTGGGCTTCGATCAGCGTGGTGGACTCGGCGGTCAGTTCCTCACGGCCAGTCACCAGATCAGCGTGCTCGGAGATCAGGCCGGGCAAAAGCTCGGCGGCGGCGCGGGCGCCCGCCTCAGCGATCATCGCGACAGACAGCTCCTTTCTGACCGCGGCCAGCGGGGCTCCCGAGGTCACCGCACAGCAGGCATCGAACTCCCGACGCAGTTGGTTCACGTCCGCAACAGCCAAGTCGTTGCACTGCTCGAGGCGCTGGTGGCGATCGGCTGCCGCGTGCTCGTCGGCCGCGGTCACGATTATGTCCGCCCGCTCGGCAGGCGCCGGATGCTCGACCGATCCGCAGACCGGACAGTCCTGACCGTCGGCGAGCTGGCCGGCCAGTTCGGCAGCGATGCCGGCCAGCCGCATCTCACGCAGCGACAGCCATTCGGCTTTCGCCTGCATTGTGACGCGCTCGCAGTCCACGCGCTCAGCCTGAGCGGCCTCGATCAGCTTGGTGAGCGCTGTGGCCCGTGTCGCTGCCTCGACCCGCGCCTGGGCTGCGGTCAGCGCGGCGACGGCATGGCGCACTCCGGCCGCTGAGATGCGCGCGGCGTCACGTCTTGCTTCGAGGTCGGCCAACGCGGCCGGGAGTTGCTTGCTCAGCTCTGCGAGTTCGTCAAGGGATGCCTGCCGCAGGGCCTGCACCTTGACCAACTCGACCAGTCTCAGTTCCTCGGCCTCGACGGCGTCGAGTTCGGATTCCAGGTCGCCAAGTCGAGCGACCTCGTCACGAAGGGCTCTGTTCCACCGCCGCAGCTCCGCGCCGACCGCGCCGGTGCCGGACGCGGTGACCAGGCCTAACTGATCCGGCGGACTGACGGTGGCGCCTGGCCGGCAAATATCCGAGCTCGTTGCACCGGAGCGGGAGTCCTGTGCTTGCAGCCGTATCTGACACTGGTCTGCAACGTCCAGACGGACCAGATCGGAGTAGGCCTCGGTGAGATTCGCGGCGGCCATCCGGGCCTGCGCCCAGGCCGCGCAATCACGGTCCAGGAACGGCCGGAGGGGTTCGACGGCCAGGGCTGCCGCAAGTCGCATTCGATGCTCGGCGAGATCATCGGAGCGCGCACTCAGGAAATCTCGTTGCCGGCACACAGCCAGCAGGCGGTCAGCCGCGCGTACCGCCCGACGACCCCGATCGCGCCGGGCCTCCGCGACGGCCAGTCCTGCGGTGGTCGCCTCGTCTTCGGCGCTCGCGGCGGACTGGGCAATGCTCGCCCGGCCCAGTTGGCTCGACACGTAGGACAGGACGTCGTCGGGGTCCTCAGTCGCCGGCCTGATCGGCATCTCGTCGCCCGATCGGGGTGCGGGCAGACCACGCGCTGCCTGCTCCACCCGATGGAGCAGCCGGTCCACCGTGTCCTGCGCCGAGATCAGCGCCGCTCGCGTTGTCCGTGCGTGCTCGGCAAGCCAGTCCTCCACGTCGGTGAAACGGCGGGCGTCGAACAGAGTTTCGAGCACCTTGGCGCGCTGATCTGGCTCGGCTCTCAAGAACTCGGCGAATTCCCCCTGCGGCAGCAAGACCACCTGCCAGAACTGCTCCGGGCTCAGGCCGATCTGATCTCGCAGATAGTCACCGCCTTCGTCCAACCGAATGCTGACCGGCTCCCAGGCGTCGCCCACCCGACGCTGCACGTGCAGCAGCGCCTGATCCTTGGTCGTACCGCCGCCGCGCGACTTGGGCCGCACCTGCTCCGGACGGCGGGTGATCCGGACCCGTTCACCGCGAAGGGTCAGCTCGCACACGACCTCGGTACGGACTGCCGGCGCGGCGTGGTCGCTACGCAGCCGCTTCTCCTGACCGCGTGCACCGGGCACCCGGCCGTACAGCGCGAAGGCGATCGCGTCGAGCAGCGATGTCTTGCCCGCACCGGTGGGCCCGCAGAGCAGGAACAACCCGTCCCGGCTGAGTGCGTCGAGATCGACGTGAACCGTGTCACCGAACGGCCCGAACGCCGTCACCGTGAGCGAATGCGCTCTCACGAGGAGACCTCGCGAGTCCGGCCGGCGACCAACGCGGCTGAGAGCAGTTCAGTTTCCGCCCCGGTGGCCGGAGTCGCTCGTACGTGTTGGACGAAGTCGGTGACGATCCCGAGATCCGTGCGGCCGACGATCCGTTCGGCATAGCTGCGGGTATCTGCGGTGGCATCCACGACCGGGATCCAGTCGAGGTGCACGCAATAGGGGAACCGCGCCCGCAGCCGGCGCATGGCATCTACCGGACGTACGGAGTCCAGTAGCTGCACGCTGACGTAGTCCTCGAGGTGCGCTCCATAGGAGGGCTCGCCGATTACGTCGTCCAGCGTCCCGGTCAACGTGACCAGACCCCGCGGACGGTCCAGCCCGTGGACAGCGACGCCGGCCAGTCCGTCGGCACCGATATCGACCAGCTTGACCGACTTCACCTGATCGGCCTCGGTAAAGGAGTACGCCAGAGGCGAGCCGGAGTAGTGAATGGCGCTCGTGATCTCCTGCGGACGGTGCAGGTGCCCGAGGGCGACATAGTCGACGTCTGCGAAGACATCGGCCGGTACGACGTCGACTCCGCCGACGCTGATGTCTCGTTCGCTGTCGCCTCGAGCGCCTCCGGCGACAAAGGCGTGGGCCAGGACGACCGCCCGAGTCAGCCCGCGCCGGTCCCGATCAGCCCGGATCTGTTCCATGGCGGCACGCAAGACGTCGGTTTGTCCACGCGCCTGCGCAACCCCCAGCGCGTGCTTGACGAGGTCGGGTTCGAGATAGGGAATCCCGTAGATTCCGACCGGCCCATGCTCGTCCTCGATGAGGACCGGCTCGGCCAGTTGCGCCACGTTCGTGCGCAGATGCACCCCGTTGGCCGCCAGCAGACCTGCCGCGTACGCAAGCCGGATCGAGGAATCGTGGTTGCCCGGCGTGATCACCAGCTGCGCGCCGGTGGCCCGGAGGGTGGTGAGGACGGTGTCCAACACCACCGTGGCAGCCGCCGGGGGGATCGCGCGGTCGTAGATGTCCCCGGAAACGACCACCAGGTCAACGGACTCCGCACGAATCAGATCGGCCAGGCCGGTGAGCACCCGCTCCTGATCAGCGAGCAGATCTGCCCCGTGCAGGGACCGACCGATGTGCCAGTCCGAGGTGTGCAGCAGCCGCATGACTCGGACGTTAACTGCGGCTCCCGACAAAACTCCGACGGCGCGCA